>DMOO01000196.1 GCA_003456855.1 Sphaerochaeta sp. | reverse complement strand
CAAGGATGCGTCCGCTATCGAGATCAACACATTGGAGAACCTTCTGTATGTGAGGACGCACAACGACGTCTCCTTCATACTGGACGGAGGGCTCTCCATCTTCGAGCACCAGTCGAGCCCCAGCCCCAACATGCCGCTGAGGATGCTGGAGTATCTGGTCGGGCTCTACGACAAGTACTGCGCCAAGAACGGGTACAACTCCACGCAGTACAGCCGAATCCCTTTGCCTGTGCCGAGATTTGTGGTATTCTCGAACTGGGAGGGGGAGAGTGACGACGAGAGTGTCATGAGGCTGAGTGACATGTTCATGAGACCTGGCATGGAGCCTGACATGGACCTGAAGGTCCGTGTTATCAACGTGAACGCAGGGCACAGCAATGACATCATGACCCGGTGCAGACCCCTTCTGGACTACTCCACCTTTGTGGAAAGCGTGAGGAGCCACAGGCGCAGCGGCCTTGAGCTCGGGGATGCCGTTGACAGGGCCATTGAGGAGCTGTCCGGGGACTCGCCGATAAGGCGGATCCTGATGGGCAACAGGACGGAGGTAAAGGGGATGATTGCTACGGAATATGACGAGAAGAAGGTGTCCGAGCTGTTCTACAGGGACGGCAGGAACGTGGGCCACAAGGATATTCTCAAGCTGAACAGCATTCTTCTCAAGGAGAAGCGCTATGACGACCTTGAGAAGGCATCAGTAAACGAGGAGTACCTTAACCAGTTGCTGAAGCAATACGGGCTGATTTGATTTTCCGTGGGACTGTCGCATAGTGGCGATGGTCCCCTTTGTATTTATTCGCTTGTCAGCCTCCATTTTCATCGTTTTAGGGGCAGAGCGAGGCCCGATGAGCACTCTCCATGACCAACGGGGTGAGATTCTTGACAACGTGACCCTGACGGAATAATATTCAACTGTCTGAAATAAATCCCATCGATTCTTAATTTTTCAACCAGCAGGGCCAGAAAAGGTCCATTTTGGAGAATATTTACATGGATAATGAAACTACCAGCAACGTGACCGAAGAGGTCTCGCGCCAGGCAAAGAAGCTTGTTCTGAAGAGAAAGCCTGTGGCCAAGAAGGTCGTGAAGCCTACAGCCGCAGCTGCATCATCCGAGCCAGTGGAGACTGCAGCACCTGCAGTTGCCGCTCCGGCAGCAAAGCCTGCAGAGGTCAAGGTTGTGGCAAAGAAACCGGCAAAGAGAACTGAGGTTCGGTCTTCTGAGAACCGGGTCGCCGAGACCCAGGCATCAGAGGCTGCCTCGTCTGAGGCTGCACCAGCCGAGGCTGTGTCTTCCGAGGCTGTGTCTTCTGAGGCCCCAGCTGCTGCACCTGAGGCAAAGGGTGCTGCACAGAGAAAGCGCAGAGGCAGACCACCGAAGCAGCAGGGCAAGCAGGAAGGCGAGGAGACTGCATCTACAGCAACCGAGGAGAACACTCCAGCCGAGGCCAAGGAAGCGCCTGAGAAGGCCGTGGAGGCCAAGACGGAGCCAGCTGCAGAGAGCGCGGCTGAGAATGCATCTGAAGCCGAGAAGGAGTCTGAGCAGGGCTCTGAGGGCTCCGAGGGCCACGACCAGAGAAAGTTCAACAACAACCGCAACCAGCGCAACAACAACCAGCGCAACAACGGAAAGTACAACAATAACAACAGGTACAACAACAACGGCAAGCAGGACCAGAGGAACAACAACCAGAAGAAGTCCCTGACGATGGAGGACATCGCCATAACCGACGAGGAGTACCAGGAGCATCTTACACACCGCCTGATCATCGGAGAGGTCGTGCAGGCCAGGATGGATGACCTGAAGGAGCGCCTTGCAGAGATGTCCGGCACAAACGTCGACGACTATGCCGAGTACAAGAAGCAGGAGATCATAGTTGAGCTTCTGAAGACCTTCAGCAGAAACGGCGGAGTCATCTACGCAACCGGAACCCTGGAGATCCTGAGCGACGGCTACGGCTTCCTGAGGTCCCCTCTGAACAGCTACCTGTCCGGACCTGAGGATGTCTACGTCTCACCTGCCATCATCAAGTTCCTGAACCTGAAGACCGGAGACACCATCGAGGGCATGATGAGGGCCCCGAAGGACAACGAGAGGTTCTTCGCAATCGCTAAGATCGCAACCGTCAACGGGGACGCACCGATCGTTGCAAAGACCAGGACCAGCTTCGACAACCTGATCCCTCTGTATCCTGACCAGAGAATCAACCTGGAGACCGAGAGAACCGACAACGATGTCTCGATGAGAATCATCAACCTGTTCTGCCCGATCGGAAAGGGTCAGAGAGCTCTGATCACAGCTCCACCTAGAACCGGTAAGACTATCCTCCTGCAGCAGATCGCCAACGCCATCACCACAAACCATCCTGAGATCAAGCTGATGGTCCTTCTGGTCGATGAGCGTCCTGAAGAGGTCACCGACATGAGACGCAACGTCAAGGGCGAGGTCATAGCCTCAACCTTCGACGAGCAGGCCACACGCCACGTCACAGTCGCCGAGATGGTCATAGAGAAGGCCAAGCGCCTTGTCGAGCATGGCAAGGACGTCGTGATCCTGCTGGATTCGATCACAAGACTTGCAAGAGCCTACAACCAGACGGTCCCTGCAAGCGGAAAGATCCTCTCCGGTGGTGTCGACTCCAACGCACTGCACAAGCCGAAGAGGTTCTTCGGAGCAGCCAGAAACATCGAGCACGGCGGATCGCTCACAATCATCGCTTCGGCCCTGATCGAGACAGGCTCCAGAATGGACGAGGTCATCTTCGAGGAGT
>DMOO01000164.1 GCA_003456855.1 Sphaerochaeta sp. | reverse complement strand
AGCCACTGAAGAGAGCTTTGAGCTTTGCTCCTATACCGAACTTGAAAAGCATCTATCTACCTCGCTATGTATTCTGTTTGTCTGTAATAATCTATCAGGCAGCCGACAAGGTCCGAAAGTGAGACCGCAATGGCTGCGTTGGTTGCGATGTCCAAGGCGGAAAGCACCGCGTTGGACCCATCGTTGAAGCTTCTAAGTGCAATCTTTGCAGCGAATATGAGAAGGCTGCGGGCAAAGGCCCCGTAGAAGCCATCCTTCTGAACCTTAAGCAGATCCTTGTTCGCCATCCACTCAGGCTTCAGTTCGACCTCAATGCCGCTGGTTCTGCTTAGGATGCTGATGTTGGAGTCGCTGTATCCATCGGCAGTGAGCCTTAGGTTAAGCGGAACCGAATACAGATCCAGCACCATTGGTGTCTCTCCTACAACCGAACCGTCCACTATGACCTGAGCGGAAGGGTTGCTGTTGATGCTCAGGGCCTCGAAGTGCATCTGGAGCATCGTTGCATTGAGGGATGAGACCTCCCCACCTGCAAGTGTTGTGGTGAAGGCCCTGCCGACATAGCCCTGGGCCACCACGCTGATTGTATGCTCCCCCTCTGTTGTGAGGACGTAGCTGTCAAGAACAGGTACTTCCTTGCGGTCCACCATGACGGATGCACCGGTCACAAGGTTGTCCAGTCTGAGGATTGCAGGTGTCTCATCACTGAAGAGCTTTGACAGTTCCAGAACAGACTTGATTGTGAACCGGTTGGAATCATTTGCAATGCCCTCATAGACAAGCTTCAGCTCCTGGCTGCCATATCCATATTCGTATATGGCCATGTGATTGAAGCCCTGAAGGTTGGAGATCACCGGAATCAGGATCATGTCCGCATTGTTGACAAAGCAGATGTAATCCAGAAGCTGCACATCCCCGGCGACCATGGCATCCACATCGTAGGTGCCCTTCACACTTCCGACCACGACATTGAAATCAGAGAGATCGATCTCATCATCAGAGTGCTCCAAAGCAGCGTTGTAGGCCGCTCTGGCAGTCTTTATGCTTTCTTCCGTCTCACTGTCCCAAGCCTTGTCCAAAGCCTCTCCAAGCTTCAACACAGAAGCTACCTCGGCCCTCTCTTCCATGAGGTCCAAGATGTTCTTGTCAAAGGTTTTAGTCGGGATAAGGGTCTTCACATAAGAGGAGATATCCTCATTGGCAGGATACACAATAACATTGTAGTCGGTGGCGAAAAGGCTGCCGACTACGAATAGTACCATGAATGATGCAATGAAGAGAAACCGCTTCAATTACTTCTCCTGGCTCCAGCGGAGGAAGGACTCGATGAAGGCATCGATGTCTCCGTCCATGACAGCCTGGATGTTACCAGTCTGCTCCCCGGTTCTGGCGTCCTTGACCATTGTGTATGGCTGGAAGACGTAGCTCCTGATCTGTGAACCCCAGGCGATGTCCTTCTTCTCGATTGCCTCCGCCTGATGCTCCTCGGCAAGCTTTGCGCTGTAGTAGTCGTACAGACGGCTTCTCAGCATTTTGAAACACTTGTCCTTGTTCATGATCTGGGATCTCTCGTTCTGGCACTGGACGACGATTCCTGTAGGATAGTGGGTGATTCTGACAGCCGAATCAGTCTTGTTGACGTGCTGTCCACCTGCTCCACCAGCTCTGTAGGTATCGATTCTGATGTCCTCAGGCTTGATCTCGATGTCGATGTTGTCGTCGACGACCGGTGAGGTATAGACCGACGAGAAGGAGGTGTGTCTCCTTGCATTGGAGTCGAACGGTGAGATTCTGACCAGTCTGTGGACTCCGGCCTCTCCCTTCAGATAACCGAAGGCATAAGGTCCGGTGACCTGGATGGTGACGCTCTTGTAGCCGCCCTCGTCCTCGAGGACATCGAGGATCTCGGTCTTGAACTTGTGGCGCTCACACCATCTGAGGTACATGCGCATCAGCATGCTTGTCCAGTCACAGGCCTCGGTTCCACCGGCTCCCGCATGGATTGTAAGGAAGACGTCGCCCTTGTCATACTTGCCGTTGAGAAGGGTCTTGAGCTTCAGTGGTCTGTACTCCTCCTGGAGCTGAAGGATCTTCTCGTCCACTTCCTGGGCGTATTCCTCGTTGCTGTCGTCCTCTTCCTCGTAGAGCTCGATTAGATCATAGGTCTCGTCGATGTCTGCGATGAGTTTCTCGAAAGGATTGATTGTATCCTTGATTGCGTTTATCTGTGCAAACACGGAATCGGCCTTCTGCTTGTCACCCCAGAAGTCCGGCTCGAGAGTCTGCTGTTCCAATTCTGCTAATTTCTTTCTCTGCCCTTCCGGGTCAAAGTCCCCTCCAGATGGCTTGGGATTCGGTTCTCAGTTGCTCAAGGAGCGCTCTGTTCTGCAGTGTCATTGTGTTTCTCCTTACGCTTCTCTGTTCTGAATCCGATTGTAAGTCGCATGGACTCCATCGGTCCCAGTGAGAGCTTTTTCTTTATTTTCAATTGAGTATACTCATAAAAGCCCTTGTCTCCAAGCCAAGTACGGGTTTTTTGGCTGAAATCAGCCCTTTGGATCTCGGCTTCTTCTCCAAGGACAATGGAGACGCTGAACGGACAGGCCCTGTCAGAGACCATTATGCTCTGCGTCGTGGCTGATTCACCGTCTTCGATATTCCTTTCCGGACATGTGACCGTTGACTTCCTTGGAAGTGCCAGGTCGATTGTGCTGACATAAGTGAAGCCCTTGATCGCATCGCTCGAGAGGTTCTCAACCTCTATCTCCAGTACAAGGGTCGTCTGTCTGAACTTGAATCTCTTTGTAAGATTAACAGGAAGCTTTCCGAGGTTGATTGCAGGTGCCTTTGCAAAGAAGTCAGAGTTCCTCTTGTCCAGAGGGGTGACCTCGTAAGGCTTGGCTGAAAGGCGCATATCCTTTCCTGTCACATCGTTAACGAACGAATCCGCAAACAGACCCTCACCGCTGTGGAAGGCAATGTCATAAAGAGATGAAACGACAACGTATCTGCTTATAACAGCACCTTTTCTGCCAAGATAGGCGATGCTGGACTTGCCTTTAACGTAGAACTCCTTGCTCCTGTCAAAGTCTGCATCAACCTCATCAGGAAGGATGTTGTTGGGCATCTTTGAAAGCAGAGCTTCAGCCTCGCAGGCGAAATGGTTAACATTCCTCAGTATTGCAGGGTTTTTGCTCTCATCAGGGAAGTACAGACTACAGGAACTGGCCTTCATGAGAACAGTCTCGATGCTCTTTCTGTCATCGATGAGCTTCTTGCTGTCACGCAGGACATCCTTCAGCATGTTAAGAACTCCGTAGTTCATGGCAAGCATAGGGTTGTCGTATATAAGCTGGTTTATGGACGTGGCCTTTCCTATCTGGAAATCGCGTCCGTATATTCCGTTTGGAAGATAATGTGTCCTGGACACCTCGTTGTCCTGGATGTAGAGACTTGGCAGTGTGCTGTTGGGTCCCAGGTTCTCATAGAGCACCCTGTAGACATCGGCACTGCCCTCCGTACCCATCAGCTGGTCCATGTTCAGCATGATCGTGCTGATGGCGTTTGTTGTCTCCTTGGCCATCTTTGCGACTTCTGAAAGGTATCTGTCCAGTGTTATGTTTCCTCTGTAGAGATCGTTGGTCTCCTTGGAGAAGCGGTCGTCAATCGGGAAGACAAGGCTCTCCTTGCCCATCTCGTCCGTGTAGAACGGCCGGGTTGACTCCACGCTGTTGTTGACCTGGTTGTAGGTCGAGATGACTATGTAGTTAAGCCCCGAAAGTCCCACAAGAGGGACTGTGGTCGGATTGAAAACCTGGTTGTAGAACCAGAGTCCCTTTGGTTTCTTGGAGAATTTCTTTCTGATGTAGGTTGTTGCCCTCTCGATATGGGTCGTCCTCTCATGGGTCGGGACCAAGGAGAGGACTGAGTCGTAGAAGCTGGATGTCAGAATCTCCATCTGACCCTTTCTGCAGAGGTCATTTATAAGCATGTTGACCTCTGGATGGTTCACCTCCAGATACTCGAACTCAGAAATGCTCAACCGGAACAGCAGTTTGCAGTTACTGTTCCGGTAGACCATTGTCAAAAGAGGCTTGAGTTGTCTAGCCAGCAGCGCTTCGTACTCCTCGTCGGATGTACCATACGGCAGCTGGCTATAAGCACCTACAACGTATTGCACCTAAAAACCTATCTCCTTGTTGAGATAGCCTTGCGAGGACATGCCTCCATAGCCTTGGCAGCCGCCTCCTCGTCACACACCGGTGATGATGAAGCAAGGTTGTCAGTGACGGTGAAGCCGGAGCCCGGGAACTTGATCTGGCAGATCTTGCAACCGATACAACCGACATCGCAGAGCTTTCTCACATCGCCGCCCTTGTCATGGCTGTTGCAGGCGACGACATATTTCGTTCTGTCCTCGATGAGCTTGATGGCTCCGGTCGGACAGACCTTGGTGCACTTTCCGCATCCGATGCACTTTGAGGCATCGACTGCCAGGGTTCCGTCTTCCTTGCGGTAGATGGCCTCCTCAGGACAGACGTTCATGCATGAACCAAGGTGGAGACATCCGTACTTGCAGCCGTTGTCACCCCTGAAGAGGATCGATGCGGCGTTGCAGTCCTGAAGTCCCTTGTACTCATAGACCTTACGTGTCTTCTCGCAGCTTCCGTTGCAGAAGATGAAGGCCACCTTCTTCTCCTCGACTGTTACCTCGACACCCATGATCTGGCCCATCTTGTCGGCCAGCTCCTTTCCACCAGGTGCACAGAGACCAGGCTGAGCCTTTCCGGATGCGACGGCGGCGGCATAGTCTGCACAACCGGCAAAGCCACAACCACCACAGTTTGCACCAGGCATTATGGCCTCGATGGCCACAAGCTTCTCGTCCTTCTGGATTGCAAGCTTCTTGTCAGCGATTGCAAGTCCGACACCAAGGATGGCACCAATTCCGGCAATGACCAGGAAGGCTGCTATAATTGCTGTTAACATATACACTTCCCTCCTTATGCCAGATGAAGATTTGTAAGCAGGCTGTTGTCGAAAGCCATGAAGGCAAGAGCCATCAGACCTGCTGAGATGAATGCGATTGGGACGCCCTTGAAGCTCTTGCGGACAGGCTTGAGCTCAAGCTTCTCACGGATGTTGCTCATCAGGATGATAGCCATTGTGAATCCGAGACCGGCTGCGATACCTGCAGTGAAGGACTCAAGAAGGTTATAGGCCTCATCGATGTTGATGATTGCAATACCCAGAACAGCACAGTTTGTGGTGATCAGAGGAAGGAAGATTCCCAGAGCCTTGTACAGCGATGGGCTCATCTTTCTCAGGACCATCTCAACCAGCTGGACCAATGCTGCGATGACAAGGATGAAAGCGATTGTCTGGAGGTACTCAAGTCCGAACGGAACCAGAAGTCCGTAGTAGACACACCAGCAGACAGCTGATGCAGTACCTGCGACGAAGGAGACTGCAAGTCCCATTCCGATTGCGCTTTCACTGTTCTTGGAGACTCCGATGAACGGACAGAGACCAAGGAACTTCACCAGAATGAAGTTGTTGATGAAGATGTAGGTAAGAAGAATAGCGATAATTCTCATGCCTTCACCTCCTCTGCCGTAGCGGCTTTCCTGGCCTTGCGGGATGTGTTCCAGTTGAAGAAGGCCTTGAGGTAACCCATGAGAAGCAGAGCTCCTGCTGCAAGGGTCATGACTCTGATAGGCCAGTTGTAGAAGAACGGAACCTTGATGACTCCATCCCAGCTGCCGATCTTGAAGAGTGTGATTGTTCCAGCACCGAAGGCCTCTCTGATGGTGGAGATCAGTGTCAGGGCAAGTGTGAATCCGATACCCATTCCAATGGCATCCAGAGCTGAATCAAGGACTCCGTTCTTGTTTGCGAAGGCCTCGGCTCTACCAAGGATGATACAGTTGACGACTATCAATGGAAGGTAGACGCCAAGTGCCTCATACAGACTTGGGATGTAAGCATGGAAGATCATCTGGAGGATTGTGACGAACGAAGCGATGACAACGACGTAGCACGGGATTCTGACGCTGTTCGGGATCACGTTCTTCAGAAGACTGATGAATACATTGCTGAAGAGAAGAACGAAAAGAACTCCTCCTCCCATTCCGATTGCATTCACAACCTGGGTTGTGACGGCAAGTGTCGGACACATACCAAGCATGATGATGAATGTCGGGTTCTCTTTGAAGATTCCTTTTGTAAGTTCTTTGATGTGTTGTGACATGTGTACCTCCCTCAAAGCGACTTTACAAAGCCAGAACCGTAGGCAAGAGCCTTTGATATTCCTGTGAAGGTGATACTTGCACCGCTCACAGCTGCCGAGTCAGCGTCGCTCAGCATGGATTTGCTTGTAGGAACTGGACTTGATGCAGTACCTGTTCCAACGAACTTGTCCATGTAGCCTTCATTCTCGGCCTTCTTTCCAACACCAGGGGTCTCCTCGTCTGCAACGAGCTTGGCGGCCATCACAACACCGTTTGTGTCATAGCTGGCAACCAAAGTGAGCTCTCCACCGTAACCGATAGATGTCAGACCAAGGATGTAGCCCTGGACCTTTCCACCGGATGTGAGTGGATGCATGTAAGCGACGTAGTCCTGATTGACTTCCTGCTTCTCGCCAATCTCCATTCCGCAGGAGACCTCTTCAAGGGCACTGAGAACCTTCTGGGTCTCGTATTCCTGGATCTTGGGGTCTGTGACTGCGTTCAGGGCAGCAAGGGCGATGGCGGCGACTGCACAGATTGCAGCAAGCACAAGGGCGGTCTTGACGATATACTTAAGCATTCTTCTTGACCTCCTTCGGCTCCTTCACCACTTCGCCGAACTTCTTGGGAACGACGAATCTGTCGATTGTTGGAGTCATGATGTTCATCATCAGAATTGCAACTGATGTTGCCTCAGGCAGGGATCCGAAACTTCTGAAGAGGAATGTGAAGAATCCACAACCCACTCCGAAGATTATCATTCCCTTGTGAGTGACAGGTGTCGTAACCATATCGGTCGCCATGAAGAAGGCACCGAG
>DMOO01000149.1 GCA_003456855.1 Sphaerochaeta sp. | reverse complement strand
CTTGTTCCTTGCAGCTTTTGCACCCTCATATTTCACTTCTCCCTCAAACCCTACCTTTGTGGTGGTCGGGGCCAGAACCGCCGGAATCAGAATGCCTACCGAGGACATGCTTCCGACCTTCTCGTCCGCAAATGACTCATGGATCATCAGTTTGTCACAAAACTCAAAAAGACCCTGAACACTGTAGTAGGCGTTGGTCTGCCCGTTGGTAGGCTCACCGTTGGCGTAGTACACCATGCCACGAAGCTCTGCTGAATCCTTTGTAACAGGAATCTCTGAAGCCCTCCTGTATTCGATATGACCTGTTGTCTCTGCTTGGCACTTCCACCTGACGACAAGAGTGTCCCACCTGACTTTCCCATCCTCACCTTCCCGGAACGAGATCGACTCAACTAAATCAAGGAGGAACATATAGTGGACCTCCCCTCTCATAACCCGGTCCTTGTGCTTTTCCTGCTTTGCCACAAAATCACTGCCCGGTTTTTCCTGCAGATTCCTGCAGAGGTTCCTGAAAGCATCAACCACTCCTTCAACCACATAGAAGTTTTTGACAAAGAACTGCGGACATGAAGTCCGTTCAGATCTCAGAACCTTCTCTGACGAAGGACCGCCGCATGTCCATGCCTGATGATGCCATCTGCTCGGAAGGCTGACTGCCACCATCTTCTCTCCGCAGAAAGGGCATCTCAGTGTTCCATAAAAAGGATACTGGATTGCCCCTTTGTGAGGATCGTTCATCTCAAGCATCACCTGGACGTCTGCAAATGTTTTTCGGTCGATAATCGGAGTATGGTGGTCTTTCCTGTAGTATCTGGTCACCGAGGCATCGCGGTTGCGTTTCCTTTTGTGTGTCATGTGGTCTATCGTGTAATCCTTCTGCATGGCCACATCACCTATGTACTTCTCATTGTGCAGGATTGTGGAAAGAGAATGTGCAAACCAGATATTCTTCTTCCCTGGACCAGGAATGCCGTCATTCTCAAGTGCCTGCACTATCTCAGGCAGCTTATGCCCATCAAGGTACATGTCGAAGATTCGCCTCACAACTGCAGCCTCTGGCTCATATGGTTCCCATACATCGTTACTGATTCTTCTGTAGCCGTATGTCGTTGACCACTTGGGTATCCCCATTGCAAAGCGGGACCTTACGCCTCTCTTCAGGTTCTCTGAAATGCTGTGGCTCTCTTCCTGCGCAAAGGCAGCATGGATCGTCAGCAACATCTCCGAAGTGATGCTTCCTGTATCGATCTTCTGCTCCTCAAAATACACTCCAACACCCCACTCTCTCAGCATTCGGGTGTACTTGAGGGTGTCGACGGTGTTTCGCGCAAAACGGGAAGTGGACTTTGCGATGATGTAATCTATCTTCCCTGCTTTGGCATCCTCAATCATTTTCTGAAACTGCACTCTCCTGGATGCCGCGGTTCCTGAAAGACCTCTGTCCGTGTATATTCCGGCGAGCTTCCAGCCAGGGTGCTGATGAATGATTCTCTCATAGGCTGACATCTGGATCTCAAGACTGCTCTTCTGCGCCTCAAGATTCGTGCTTACCCTGCAGTAGGCCGCCACCCTGATTGCCTTGGAACGCCCTTTCTTCACTTCGGTCTTCGTGAACACCTGAAGGCCCGGCGTCATGGTGCTTTCAGTTCCGGTTATCATGTAATTGTCATTCATAATCCGATATCTCCTTTCTTAGTGCTGTCCGGGGCAATCACCGTAGGAATATCCATAGTCCCGAATTCTGGATTTCCGGGACAAATCTGTTGCTTCGGGTTGTCATAGATTCTCACTTTGGAGCAGAAATCCATTGCTATGAGTCTGCCCATGTATATGTTTCTTGAAGTCCCGCCGGAGCGTCCTATCGGGACACCGTCAGCGTAGTACTGGCCGTCAATCAGCTCCGGACAAGCAACCGGAAACTCTCCGGGCTTGTCGTATTCAATCTCCACGCAGGTCTGTCTTCCGTCTTTCCAGACGATAATCATCTCGTCAAACAGAACCCGCTCCTCACATCTAGCGAAAGTGATGATTGAAACATTCTTTCTGAGAAAACTGTATTCCACCGTTTTAGGAGGCTGAATGCCATTCAGTTCAAAGGCCCTGAGGACTCCCCTGTCGATGTACTTCATCTTTACGAAAAACGGCGGGCAATCGGTCCTGCGACCTCTTTCGTGAAAGCCGTTGTCCTGCCCCGCGCAAGTCCAGGCTATGCCGTGCTTGTTCCGGACAAGCGAGACTCCTACCATCCTGCCTCCGCAGTAAGGGCAGCGCAGGAATGTAAGATAAGGATACTGGTGGCTTCCGCGGTGATAGTCCTTCAGAAGCATCGAGACCTGAACATCCAGAAACGTCTCTCTGTCCACTATCGCAGGATGATGATCCTGAAGGTAGTACCGAGGAAGAACCGATCCGTCATTCTTGACATCACTGGTTTTCAGGAAGTTCGGAGAGTAGTACTTCTGCATGATGATGTCCCCTACATACTTTTCGTTGTGAAGTATTCCTGAAACCGAAGTAGGCTCCCACGTTCCTCTGCGTTTCAGGTCAGCAGAAGAATTGAGGTAGTTACAGATTTCAGGAAGGGATTTCCCGGCAGCATACATGTCGAAGATCTTACGTATGACCTTTGCTTCTTTCTCACAGATTACCCACTGGCCTTTCTTCTCTCCCTTGCGGTAGCCATATATAGCGAACCACTGCGGAATGCCCATCGCATAACGCTTTCGTTTGCCGCATTTCTCGTTTTCCGAGATGCTGTGGCTCTCCTCCTGAGCAAAGGCTCCGTGAATAGTCAGAAGCATTTCTGAGAACATGCCGGACGTATCCAGTTTCTGCTCCTCAAAGAAGACCCCTACTCCGTACTCCTTCAGTTGCCTGACATAGGAAAGAAGGTCCACCGTGTTCCTTGCGAACCGCGAGATTGATTTCGTGATTATGTAGTCGATCTTGCCCTCGGAGGCATCCTGAATCATGCGCTGGAACTCAGGCCGCCTTTTTGCACTTGTTCCGGTCAGACCTTTGTCTACATAGATATCAGACAGAACCCAGCCGGGATGCTTTTCAATCTGCGCCCTGAACAGGACCATCTGATTCTCAAGACTCGTCTGCTGACTTGCAAGATCGGTACTTACTCTGCAATAGGCGGCAACCCTGATTTCCTTGGCCTTCGTCCCTTTGTGTTTCTTCGAGAAAACCGTCAGGTTCCCGGCAATCGTGCTCTTCTCCGTCTTTATACTTCCTGGCATTTGAATCTCCAATGTCTTGAGTCAAGTTCCCCATTTCTGATCATCTCACCGACCCGATCGAAGACCTCAGGCTGAACAATCGGTTCATGATGCCCTTCGATATAGAACTGGGTGAACTCCCCTCTGTTCCTGAACGTCTTCTTGGAAATGTAGTCGGGTTTGACCGTCTTATTTGTCAGAATGTCACCCTTGTAGGCTTCATTGCTCAGGGTGGAATAAAGCCGATAGTAGGTCCACTTGCCTGTCCCGCCCCTTTCGGCCTCAAGCTCATTCATCTTCTTGGCAAGATTCTTGTAGCAATAACCTTTCAGGGCAAAGCTGAAAACCTGCCTGATCATCTCCGCTTCCTCAGGGACAACCTCCCAGTCCTTTGTCATCACGCCGTTTCTGACGATGCGGCGATAACCATAGCAGGCCATCCTCGTAGGTGTACCCTTCTCCGAGTTATAATAATTCGACCATCTGAGGTTCTGGCTGAGGCTGTTCGACTCTTCCTGTGCAAGTGATGCCAGGATATTGAGGAAGAAGATACTTGCCGGATCTGAAGTATCGATGTTCTCCTTCTCAAACACAATCCTGATTCCAAGTTTCCTCAGTTCCTCTACAGTCCGCTGGCACTCGGACATATTACGGGAGAACCTTGAGACAGACTTGGTGATAACCATATCGACAAAGCCCTTGCGGCAGTCCTCAAGCAGCCGCTGAAGTTCGGTTCTGTTTTCCATCCGAAGGCCGGACATGCCCTGATCCACATAGATGCCGACAAGTATCCTGTCACTGCTGTTCTCCAACATGCTACGGTAATAGGAACATTGTGTTTCAAATGACAGTTCCTGTTCTTCACTGAGCGTGCTTACCCTGCAGTAGGCAGCAACACGGAGTTTGCCGTCATCGGACTTTGCAAACTGCCTGGGCTCATGGTGAATTGTCTTGTATTCCTTTTCTTTAATTGCTTTCATACCCGACCTCCGATGAAGTAAAGCTTCTTACCACTTGGACTTAAAAAAAAGACATCCGAAGTCCGGATGCCTGTTTCCATGCTCGTTATGTTTCGCTTATTTCCAGTCATTAATCACTCCCATAGGCCGGTACCACATTCATGCCTCTGAAAGCCTTTTACATCAAGTCATTTTCGATTCTGTTTTGTTATTGAGCGCACTTCCGTTTCGGTATATAATTGTTTTCAGGAGAAAACCATGTCGTTGAAACAGCTGAGATTAGACCGAGGTCTTACACAGAAGGAAATGGCCCAGTTCCTCGAATGCACGCAAGTGACTTACTTCCGTTATGAGAATGGAGAAAGAGAACCTACCATCGCCCAGCTAAAGAAGCTGTCTGACTTCTTCGGTGTATCCATTGACAGGCTTCTTGATCACGAGCAAAAGAAAGACCTCGACCTTTCAAAGTATGAGATTGAACTGGTGAAAGCCGCCCGCCAGGCGGATGAGAGGGCCAGGATAGACGCCATCACGCTGCTGCGCATCAACAAAAGCTTCTGACTTTCCGTGAGTCTACAGTAAAAGCGAAAGCCTGTTCCACACAAGTCCGAATTACTCCAAAAAAGTCTAAAGAACTACATCTTATTCCAGCCCAGTTCGGCATTTCTTATGCTATTATTCAATTATGAACCAAGAAATAAATGATCCGAAAAGAAAACCGAGCAAATACTCGATCGAGCGAGACGGGAAACAGATAGTACTGACAAATGGAGAGGTTCTTGAGGCAACAACTGCCCTTCTCCATCGTATGGCTGAAGATGCCCTGCATGAGCTGTCGAAAGTATATGAGAAAGAATTAGCGGAGGATTATCTTAAACTAGCCGAAGCCAATATAGTGTCCTCAATCCTCCACGATATACCGAAGGAGATCCTTGATCGTTCAAATAAAGCCATCGGCGGAGACAAAGCTGTTCCTATTGATGAGCTGATCAAAGAATAACTGAAGCAACATCTTGTACCCGTCTCTGATAATGTCGAATCAAACGCCATCTGGGATTATGCCTGAACAAGAACTGAAATTCGTCTTTTATCACATTTTCACTCAACCCCATATTTATAGCTAATCATCCTCAAGGACGTCCTCAAATGGAAGACCAGTATATTCCTTTATCCAATTGTAGATCGCAGTATACTGAGCATCCTTTCCAGCAGGGATGGAGCCGTCCGGGAATATGTTCGTCAGGTCCATGAACACATGCCACTCATATAGGATGCAGTTCACGTTCTCCTGGGCCGAACCATAACCTATTGACGGATCAGGCAGGATCTCGTTGTTCATCAGCTTGGCCTCCCTAGATGGGAATGCCCTGAGGCTGAAGTCTATCATTCCTAGCGAATATATGACGTTCTCGATGGCCCAATATGCATCGATGAAGCCAAAATACATATGGCTCTTATCCTTTGGTAATGTCATCTTGAGTCCCATATCATCCCTCCGTGAAGCACATATAGCCATTTGAAGAAGAAATCGGAGTACCTCTCCAGGCCTCACGCTTCTGTCCGTTGACGAATGCGGAGTCACTGCTGTAAGTTCCTCCGTTTGCCCAGTAGTCGGGCTTGATTCCATAGATCAGGTTCCCTGTTTTATATGTGTTTGCATTGTTGTTCGCAGAGCAATGAACACCGCCGCACCAGAAGCTCATGGTCTTTGTTCCTCCGCCGCTTGAGGAGACAACAAACTTGAACAGATGAATATTAGAGTCGTCGTGTGCGTTGTAGGACTCATTGCAGTTGTGTATGAATCTCCATTGATTGTTGGATGCCCCGAAACCGCCCTTTGTGGAACCTGAGGCTACCTGCACAAATGATAATCCGTTCCATTTGTAAACGGTGCAACTTCCTTTGTTCGATGCGAATCCGCTTGCATTGGTGTACAACCTTGCCACGAACACAGGAGCCGCAACCCAGTATGTGTTGTTTGGACTCCCGTATTCATTTGATGTCGTCCACCCTGTCCCGTAGGCGGACTGCATTTTTGTTCTGTTGATAAAATCACCCTGTGCCATATTGAATCAGTTGAAAACCGCTCCCCAAACTTTGTTCGATGTTCCTTGGGAATTCACATTTCCAGTCAGATTCCCTGTCACATTTCCGGTCAGAGTCCCATAGAGACTGTTGAAGTGCCCCTCGTTGAACCTGTTTCCTGAAGTACCTATTGTGTTTGTCCCTGTCTTTGGTGTTATCGTCGCCGAGACGACGGAATCGGATGCCGTGAGCAGGGAGAA
>DMOO01000001.1 GCA_003456855.1 Sphaerochaeta sp. | reverse complement strand
CCGGATGGAACTGCACGCCGTAGAAGCCGCGCGCCTCGTCGCAGATCGCGACATTGGGGCAGGCGTCGGAATGCGCCACGAGCGAAAAGCCCTCGGGGACTTTCTCCATGTAGTCGCCGTGGCTCATCCAGGTGATGCTCTCGGCGGGGAGGCCGCGGAAGAGCCGGCAGTCGGTATCAAAGGCCGTCGCGGTCTTGCCATACTCGCGGGCGGAGTCGCCGGTCGCGGCGATGACGCGTCCGCCCAGGTGGTGGGCGATGAGCTGGCAGCCGTAGCAGATGCCGAGGATCGGCACGCCGAGCATGAAGATCTCCGGATCCGCGTGGGGGGAATGCTCCGCGTAGACGCTGTTCGGCCCGCCGGTGAAGATGATGCCGATCGGGGCGATCGCCCGGATCTCAGAAAGCGGGGTCGTGTACGGCTTTACCTCGCAGTAGACGCCGCACTCGCGCACGCGGCGGGCGATGAGCTGGTTGTACTGGCCGCCGAAGTCCAGCACGATAACGGTTTGATGGGCCATAGGCTCTTCCCCCTTGTTTTAAAGATCAGTCGTCGTCGCGGAAAACGATATGGCCGGGCTCCGCGCTCTCGATGATCGCGAGGCTCTTGAGCTTGACGCCCGCGGCGCGCAGCCGGTCGCCGCCGCCCTGGAATCCCTTTTCGACCGCGCAGCCGATGCCCTCGAGCGTGGCGCCGGCGGCCGCAACGATGTCGCACAGGCCTCGCATGGCCTCGCCGTTGGCCATGAAGTCGTCGACGATCAGCACGTGGTCCTCGGGCGAGAGCCACTCCTTGGAGACGAGCAGCGTGACCTTCTTTTTATAGGTGTACGAGAAGATGTCGCTCTGGTAGAGGCCGCCCTCGATGTTGTCGCTCTTGGCCTTCTTTGCAAACAGAAGCGGCTTGCCCCATTTGTAGGCGCAGATGGTTGCAAGTGCGATTCCGCTGGCTTCGATTGTCAGGATTAGTGTGACCTTGGAGAGGTCAAAGTGTTTTCCGAATTCTTCTGCCATTCTGCCCATCAGATCCGCATCGACTCTGTGGTTCAGGAATGACCCGACCTTGATGATGTTTCCCGGGAGGACTTTGCCTTCCGAAAGTATTCGTGCTTTGAGTTCGTCCATGGCAAATTGTTGCTTTTTTTCGCAATGAGTGTCAATTCGATATGATGTTTTTCGTAAACATTTAGCTATATTTTTGCAACTTAAGGCAACAATATCGAGTAACTTGTTTGCTTTCTTGTTTTTATATCTTGGCTAAAAAAAAGACTGTGGAACCTTTTCCACAGTCCTGTTTTGTTTTTATCGCAGTATATATTTCCGAATTAGGATTATTTATGCCCTGCCGTAGATGGTGTTGAACTCTCTGAGTCTGTCCATCATCCAAGGCTGCATGAGGCTTGGGTCATATCTCCATGACCAGTTCGCACTTCCGACTGAGGCGGGGAGGTTCATTCTTGCGCTGTTGTCCAGTCCAAGGATGTCCTGCATTGTGATGACTGCTGTGTTGGCTACGCTTGAGATTATTCCCCTGATCATCTGCCAGACGATATCCTCGTCTGGGCTCTGGAAATATCTTCTGACTATGTCCTTGTAGTCCTCGCTCAGGTTGTTGTACCAGCCTCGTGTAGTCTCATTGTCATGGGTTCCGGTGTAGGCGACACAGTTGGGCTCGAAGTTGTGTGGCAGGTAGGCATTCTTTGTGTCGAAGTAGCCCTTTGAAAGGTCCCAGGCGAACTGCGTGACCTTCATGCCGGGGAATCCACTTTTCTTCTTCATCGCCAGAACCGCAGGTGTCAGGAAGCCAAGATCCTCCCCAATGACGTTCAGTCCCTTGAAGTGCTTGAGCAGATCCATTCCAGGTGCTGGCATCCACTTGCCGTTGACCGCGTTCTTTGCTCCGGCCGGAACTTCCCAGTAGGACTCGAAGCCTCTGAAGTGGTCGATTCTGACAATGTCGACCAGCTTGAGGGTCATCTCCATCCTGCGTCTCCACCAAGCGTAGTCATCCTTCTTGTGCTCCTCCCAGTTGTAGACCGGGTTGCCCCAGAGCTGTCCCTCTGCAGTGAAGGCATCTGGTGGACAGCCTGCCTGAGCTGTCTGGTTGCCCTGGGCATCGATCTTGAAGAGCCTTGGGTCCGTCCATGCATCGACGCTGTCACCTGCGACATAGATCGGGATGTCGCCGATGATCTGGATGCCAAGCTCGTTTGCGAACTTGTGGAGCGACTCCCACTGTCTGAAGAAGAAGTACTGGAGAACCTTGTAGACTTCAATCTCGGGAGCAAGCTGCTTTGTCCACTTTGAGATTGCAGTCTTCTTCCTTGTCTTGATGGCAGGCTCCCACATGAACCATCTGGAGTCGTTGTGGTAGTTGACCAGGGCCTGGTAGAGGGCATAGTCGTCAAGCCACCAGGAGTTTTCCTTGCAGAAGGTCTTGTAGTCTGCCTTTGAGCATTTGGACTCGATGAAGAGATTTGCTGCTTCCTTCAGGAGCGGCATCTTGTTCTCATAGACCCAGTTATAGTCGACTCGGCCTGTGCGTCTCTCCTCGGGAGACTCGAAGACCTTTCCCATTCCTTCCTTGCCGAAGAACTGGTCAAGTGATCTCAGGTCGATGAGAAGCTCGTTTCCAGCGAATGTAGACCTTGCTGCATATGGGCTGTCACCATAGCCTGTAGGACCAAGAGGCAGTATCTGCCAGAGGGTGACCTTTGCCTTTGAGAGCATCATTAGAGTCTTTCTGGCTTCGATTCCGAAATCCCCGATCCCGTATGGAGAGGGGAATGATGTTGGATGTAAAAGTACGCCGCAGCGTCTTTTGTTCATGTCTTCAGTTTTCATAAGTAGAACCTCATTGAAATTACAGGATATTACTATACGACATGTGGAAGGTTTTTTCCATAATCCTTGCTTGTTCACTCCCCCAAATTGAGATATAATAACTACATGACTTCAGAAATTGATACACAATTCAAAATCGGAGAGCACGTTGTATATCCACTTCAGGGAGTAGGTGTCATAAAGGACATCAGAGAGCGCGTAGTTCGCAACAACCCTGTACTTTATTACGTCATATACATTGACATGTCAGACATGATGGTCAGCATCCCTGTGGAGAAGGTCGCCGAATCTGGAGTACGTGCAATTGTTTCCGAGGATGATGCTCTGAAGGCTCTAGACAGTATCTCAAGCAAGTATGAGCCTGTATCCGTTGATTGGAAGGCTCGCTACCAGATGAATGTCGATCTCATCAAGGAAGGTTCCATCTTCTCAATAGCAAAGGTCGTGCAGGGTCTTTACCACAGAAGCAAGGTGAAGGAGCTCCCTGTCCAGGAAAGGAAACTCTACGACAATGCATTGAGTCTTCTTATTGACGAGTGCTCCTATGCTCTCAAGAAGGACAAGAAGGAGATCGAGAAGACCATCTTCACCCACCTGGAGAAGTAAGACTATGCGCCATGCAGTCATCGTGACGGCAGCAGGTTCGTCGCGCAGATTCAATGGTCCGAACCAGACATCCCAGAAGAAAGAGTTCCTCACTATAGCAGGCGAGCCTGTGCTTTGCAGTGCGATCAGACCTTTCCTTGAGACTGAAGGCCTTGTTGCCTTGGTTGTAACCTACAGGAGGGGCGACTTGGAGAAGGTCCGAGAAATAATCTCCAGGCTTGATCTTTCAGGCGTCGTCACTCTGTTTGTTGAAGGTGGTGAAACCAGACAGGCTTCAGTGTTCAATGGCCTTAAAGCGCTTTATGACAGGAAAAAAGAATTGGATATCGCTTATGTGAGCATTCATGATGGTGCGAGACCTTTTATTTCCGAGAACAAACTTGTCAAATCGTGCCTTGATATGGCTGAGGCTGTGGGTGGAGCCTGTCCATGCATCAGAGTGACCGATACC
>DMOO01000135.1 GCA_003456855.1 Sphaerochaeta sp. | reverse complement strand
GGTAAGCAGGGTCGTTTCAGACAGAACCTGCTTGGTAAGCGTGTCGACTACTCAGGACGTTCAGTCATCGTCGTCGGACCAGAGCTCAGAATGCATCAGTGCGGAGTTCCATCAAAGATGGCTCTCGAGCTGTTCAAGCCGTTCCTCATGAAGAAGCTGGTCCAGAGCGGTCTTGCATCAAACGTCAAGAAGGCAAAGACACTGGTGGAGCAGGAGACAAGCGATGTCTGGTCAGTGCTCGACGAGGTCGTCAAGGAGCATCCGGTCATGCTCAACAGAGCTCCTACACTCCACAGACTTGGAATCCAGGCCTTCGAGCCTGTCCTCGTTGACGGAAAGGCCCTCAAGCTCCATCCACTTGTATGTCACGCCTTCAACGCTGACTTCGATGGAGACCAGATGGCCATCCACGTACCATTGACACAGGCTGCACAGCTGGAGTGCTGGACTCTTATGCTCAGTACTACAAACCTGCTGGACCCTGCAAACGGAAAGCCGATCGTATATCCATCACAGGATATGGTTCTTGGAATCAACTACCTGACAAGGGCAAAGAAGGATGACAAGGGCGACGGTCACTACTATGACAACCTTGATGAGATCCACATGGCCATCGAGGCCGGAAGCCTCTCATACAACGCCAAGATCGGATACACACTTCCGAACGGCCACAGATACACATATCCAAAGGATCCTGAGGATTACACAACAGCCGGTAGACTGATCTTCTTCGAGGCTCTGCCAGAGGTTCAGGGAATCACCTTCGAGGACTGCAACAAGCTCTTCGGAGACAAGCAGCTCAAGCAGTTGATCTCAAGGGCCCTCAAGACAGACAAGAACTCAGTCGTAGTCAAGCTCTGTGATGCAATCAAGGACGTTGGATTCAAGTACGCCACAATCTTCGGTGCAACAATCGGTCTCTCGGACATGATCGTTCCTGAGTCGAAGGCTGAACTTGTCAAGGCCGCAAACGAGAAGCAGTCCGAAGTCCTGGATCAGTACCACCATGGACAGATCACCCAGGAGGAGCGCTACAACAGATTGATCGACATCTGGTCACAGACCAACGAGCAGCTTGCTGACGAACTGATGGCAAAGCTCAAGGAAAGCCAGAACGGATTCAACCCGCTGTTCCTCATGGCCGATTCAGGTGCTAGAGGATCCAAGACCCAGATCAGACAGCTCGGCGGAATGCGTGGACTCATGTCCAAGCCTAACGGCGACATCATCGAGTTCCCGATCAAGTCGAACTTCAAGGAAGGTCTCTCTATCATCGAGTTCTTCATTTCAACAAACGGTGCCCGTAAGGGTCTGTCCGATACGGCTCTCAAGACCGCTGAGGCAGGTTACCTGACAAGAAGGCTCGTCGATATCTCACAGGACGTCGTCATCAACATGGAGGATTGCGGAACAATCAACGGTATCGTCAGAAGCGCAATCAAGGATGGAGATGACATCATCCAGTCCCTGTCAGAACGCATCACCGGCCACTACACCCTTGAGAACGTCATCAACCCGAACACAGGAGAGGTCATCGTCCCGATCGACCATGAGATCACCGATGACGAGGCGAAGGCAATCGAGGATGCAGGTGTGGAGGAGGTTCTTGTGAGAACAGTCCTCACCTGTGAGGCAAAGCACGGTGTATGTAAGAAGTGCTATGGCAGAAACCTTGCAACCAACAAGCCGGTATCAGTCGGTGAGGCGGTTGGTATCATAGCTGCACAGTCAATCGGACAGCCTGGAACACAGCTGACCATGAGAACCTTCCACGTTGGTGGAACAGCTTCGACAAGTGCAGAGGAGAACAAGGTCACCTTCAAGCACCCAGTCTATATCACCAAAATCTCCGGCGGTACAGTCGTCCGCGCTGAGGACAATGCAACACTGTTCACCAGAAAGGGCTATGTCTACTACAGACCGGCACTCGACGAGTTCAAGCTTGTTGACGGCACAGCTCTTGCAAAGGGAATCGCCGATGGCCAGAAGGTCACAGGCAACACAGTTGTCTGCACAAAGGGTGATGAGAAGCTCACATGCTCCGTCAAGGGCGGAACAGTCAGAGTCTTCGGAGACACAGTCGTCGTCCTTGGTGTCGAGGAGAGAATGGATGCCAAGACAGGATCGATCCTCCACGTCTCAGCGGAGCAGTTCGTCCCGACAGGCGAGGCAGTTGTAACATTCGACCCGTTCTCAGAGCCGATCATCTCCGAGTTCGACGGCATGGCACGCTATGCAGACCTCACTCTGGGCACAACGCTCATCAAGGAGGTCAACGAAGAGACCGGTACAGTCGGATACAGGGTCACAGACCATGCTCTGGACAACGTCGAGCCTAGGATCGAGATCCTCGATGCCGATGGAAACCTCCTTGCCTCCTATCTGCTGCCAGGTTCATCCTACCTGCAGATCCAGGACGGCGAGATGGTGACAACCGGACAGGTCGTGGCAAGACTGCTCATGGCCAGCGTCAAGACAAAGGACATCACCGGTGGTCTTCCAAGGGTCGGAGAGCTCTTCGAGGCCCGCAAGCCGAGAAACGTCGCAATCCTGGCACAGGCAAGCGGAATCGTCAGCTACGGCAAGATCGAGAAGGGCAAGAGAGTCATCAACATCACAGACGAGTTCGGAAAGGTCTACAAGCACTCAGTCCTGCTTGGTAAGCACATCCTTGTCAGAGAGGGTGACCACGTCGAGGCTTCCGAGCGCCTCTGCGATGGAAACATCGATCCGCACGACATTCTGAACATCATGGGTGAGAACGCTCTCCAGCAGTTCCTGCTCAACGAGGTCCAGGAGGTCTACAGACTCCAGGGTGTCGACATCAACGACAAGCACCTTGGAATCGTCGTGAGACAGATGCTCAGGAAGGTCGAGATCCTGAAGGCCGGAAACACAAGGTTCATCCTTGGACAGAAGGTCGACAAGTATCGCTTCCATGAGGAGAACGCAAGAGTCATCGCCGAAGGCGGTCAGCCTGCTATCGCAAGACCTTGTCTTCTTGGTATCACGAACGCTTCACTGTCAATTGACTCGTTCATCAGTGCAGCTTCCTTCCAGGAGACCACGAAAGTCTTGACAAACGCAGCAATTGCTGGTAGTAAAGATGAATTGCGCGGTCTGAAGGAGAACGTCATCATCGGACATCTCATCCCTGCCGGAACAGGTATGAAGTGCTACCGTGATGTCAAGCTCAAGGACGAGGACGCTTTGGCACTCAGTGACAAGGTCGAATCAGTCATGAGCGAGCGTGCTCAGGAAGACATCGAGGAAATCGCTAATATGTCAACCGAGGATGAGATCATTGGAGAGGCTGACGAGCTTGACGGCTCCGATGACTTCACCGGTGATGAGGAGTGAGAACTCCGCTCATCGAGCTGAATCGGTAGAGATAGAGGAATGTCGGGTGCCCTCGGGTGCCCGGCGAACCATCCGTATGGATGGTCCATTTGCGTATGCTGCAGTTGTTCCGGCCGAAGGCCAGAAGCGTAGTATACGGTGAGGAGCATAGAAGAATATGCCTACAATTAACCAGCTGGTAAGAAAAGGACGTGCAAAGGTCACACACAAGACCAAGTCTCCGGCACTCGAAGGCTGCCCACAGAAGCGTGGAGTTTGCACAAAGGTCATGACAGTCACCCCTAAGAAGCCTAACTCAGCTCTTAGAAAGGTTGCCCGTGTACGTCTCTCAAACGGAATCGAAGTCACAGCATACATCCCTGGTATCGGACACAACCTCCAGGAGCACTCTGTTGTTCTCATCCGTGGCGGAAGAGTCAAGGACCTTCCTGGTGTACGTTACCACATCATTCGTGGTACAAAGGATACTCAGGGTGTCACCGACAGAAAGAGAAGCCGCTCCAAGTACGGTACAAAGAAGCCAAAGGCTTGATGAGGAGGTATCTGTATGTCAAGAAGAACAAATGCACCTGTTAGAGAAGTCCTTCCGGATTCAGTTTACAACAGCACAGTCGTTGAGAAGTTCATTAACCGCATGATGCTCGATGGAAAGAAGTCCGTCAGCACACGCATTCTCTATGACGCAATGAAGATCATGGGAGAGAAGACCGGCGAAGCTCCGCTGGATGTCTTCACAAAGGCCCTTGATAACGTCAAGCCTGTCGTCGAGGTCAAGTCAAAGAGAGTTGGTGGAGCCACATATCAGGTTCCTACCGAGATCAGAGAGCCAAGACGTGAGGCACTGGCAATGAGATGGCTCATCGCAGCAGCCCGTGGCCGCAGCGGAAAGTCAATGAGCGAGAAGCTCGCAGCTGAGCTCCTGGATGCATATGCAAACACAGGTTCAGCATTCAAGAAGAAGGAAGATATGCACAGAATGGCAGAAGCCAACAAGGCTTTCAGCCACATCAGATTCTAATCTTCCAGAATCTTACAAAGAGACCCGGATTCAGCTCCGGGTCTTTTTTTGTCCAACGGGGTGGGGTGGACTGCGAGGGGCTACGAGGGCCACAAAGGCTACTAAGCGCGACTAAAGACTGCAAAGGAAGGCAAGAGAGCTTTGAGAGCACTCTACAGCCAAGAGGCTTGCCTTGCTTGGGAAGCGGATCGGACCGCTATACTTGTCTATACTTCCTTATATCTACTTGTTTCTACCTATATTGACCTATTTGTCGGCACACCTACGCCTTTCATCAACTTTGACAGACATGATGGACCTGATGAACCTGATTGACAGGTAAAGCAGGCCGAGTACGTCGAGTACGTCGAGTACGCCGAGTACGTCGAGTAAGCCGAGAAAGCAAAGAAAAGCCGAGAACTGCCGAGAAAGGGCCCTTTGGTATGACTCTTCTATTGGATTTGGGGCTGATGGGTAGAGTTAACTATGCCGATTTGGTTCTTACTAGGGCTAACTCAATGCCTTAGTGACAATGGGCCAAAGCTGAAAAATGAATAATCCTTTCTATTTTCTTCTGGGAAAACGTGCGTTAAGAATTTTTATAGCGAGGTGATCGACATGAAGAAAGTCAGCGTTTTCGGAGATTCAATTCTTAAGGGTGTTCAGTACAATCAGAAGAGTGGCCGCTACGTCGTAGAGGACAACATCGGCTTTGACGGCATTGCAGAGAGGGCGGGGTATTCCGTCCAGAACTTCAGCAAGTTCGGCTGCACAGTCACGAAGGCCTGGAACTACCTGCAGAGGATGTTCCCGAAGATTGACGCGGATCTTGTGTTCATGGATTTCGGCGGAAACGACTGTGACTTCGATTGGAAGGCCATATCTGACAGTCCTCTTAATATTCATAAGCCGAACACCGAGTACTACGATTTCATCGGTACCTACAACAATATGGTGGATTACATCCTGGCGAAGAGGCGCATGCCGGTTCTTGCCACACTGGTGCCTATCCAGGCTGATGAATATATAGAATATGTCGTCAGCGAGAACAACCTGGACCGCAGGAACATCAACAAGTGGCTGGGTGGGGACGTTAAGCGAATAGAGAACTACCAGAGAGTCTACTCAGATGCAGTGAAGGGCATTGCCTCAAGAAGAGACATCCCTTACATTGACATCAGGGCCGCCTTCGAGGCAAATGGTGACACAACAGCCCTGATGTGCAGGGATGGAATCCATCCGAACGACAGGGGACAGGCTGTCATCCATGACTGTTTTGAGGCGTTTCTTGAAGATTTTATCGTCCTGTAAAAGGGCATAACACAAGAAATTACACTTTTTCTATCCGTGTCTTGACAATAAATTGCATTTAATCTATATTACCCAAGGTGTCTCGCCACTGGTATGCCCTAAAAGTATCAGGAGAGTGAGATTCTAGAGCCAAACCAATCATTTTAGGGGTGATAAGGTGGTTCCAGAAACAACACGGTTTTTTAAATTGTGCTATGTCGCGGCTTAAGACGTTGAGCTCTCGACCTCTGGATTCCTTCTTTTTTAAACTCATAAAATCAGTATCGGTTTGTCTCAATGGTTAGCAGGTAAAGGCTTTGTGCCTTTAGAGCACATTCATTATTTTTGGATTTGTGACAACAAAGGTCACAAGGAGGACATGATGGCTAAAGAAAAGTTTGAGAGAACCAAGCCACACGTAAACGTTGGTACCATCGGACACGTTGACCATGGTAAGACAACCCTCACAGCTGCTATCACAAAGACTCTCGCTCTGAAGGGTCAGGCTAAGTATGAGGCTTACGACATGATCGATAAGGCTCC
>DMOO01000042.1 GCA_003456855.1 Sphaerochaeta sp. | reverse complement strand
CGGATGACCGAAGAGTACTGTGCGAAATCCTCGTGGGTCAGAACTCCACCAAGGCTCTGGATGTAGTCGACCATCTTGTCTGTGAACTCGCTGTCGTAGAAGCCCTTGATTCCCTGGTCTGCAATGATCTCCAACGTATTTGCAAGGTCCTTGTTCTTGACTGTGTCGCCCACGCTGTACAGGAAGCCCTCATCGGTGTACAGGCCCAGTGTGTAGTCATAGGCGCTGAGGTTTGCGTAACGTCCCTCGATGTTGGTGTTCCATCTCTCGGTTACCGGGAAGCCGTTTCTGGCAAGGTCGATGACAGGCTGGAGAACCTCTCTGGCTGTCATTGTTCCCCATGTCTCCAGTGCAGTGAGTGTTCCGTGGACGACACCAGGGATGGCGATTGACGTGACCTGAGGAGGATTGTCAGAGCTTGATGTCTCGATCTCTCCGGCGATTGCGGCGCCAGGGGCCTGGGTCATGTACTCGATGTTGACGTACTTGTTCTGGTCAGCAAGGTAGATGGTCATCTGGCCTGCTCCACCGACTCCACTTGCGGCCGGCTCAAGCAGTCCAACGGCATAGATCATGCCAACAGCTGCGTCGATGGCGTTTCCGCCACGCTCCATTATGTCAACGGCAATCTGTGCCGCAATCGGACTTGCACAAGCGGCAGCTCCGTTTGCACCGACGGCACCAGTGCCGAAAATGTCACTGGGAAAATCGTAGACTACAGGGGTTTCGACAACCTCTTCGACTACAGGCTGTGCCTCTTGCTGGACCTCTGTGGAGGCAACGCTTTCCTGCACCTGTGCGGTCTGTGTTGTGGTGGCCGCAGAGCTCTGTGAACTTGTGGAGTCAGCCTTGGAACAGCCACAGAGAACAAGAACAAGCAGAAGTGCAAAGGCAATTAGCTTTGTTGTTTTCTTCATTTCAAACCTCTTTAAAAAAGGGACTGCCACAGTATGATGCTGTGACAGTCACCTTGTAGAAATCAGTTGTTGACTCAATTAGCTTCGATGGAAACCAGTGTGCTGTCAGCTGCAAGCACCAGATCGGCGACTTCCTCGGCATACTTGAGCTCGACCTTGCCGTCTGCATAAGTGAGCTTGTACTGGACAACCTCAGCCATTCCGACCTTCTCGAAGGCATCAGCGACCTTGAGTCCGGTCTCTGGGATGTATACGAAGGCATCGTCTGTAAGGATGTAGTAACCTGCGTTGTATACTGCATCCTCCTTTCTTGCCTGCTCCTGGCCCATTGTGATGTACTCACCTGTTGCATGCCAGCCGATGAACTTCTTTGTGAAGTGCTCGTACTCCTCTTCTCTGGCGTAGCCGTCAGCATAGGAGATGACCTGGACACCAGCGCATGGTGTGACGTCGAACTTTGCGAACATCTCAGCAACTGAGTAGCATCCTGCAAACTTGTGTGAAGCAGTCTTTGCTGTTGGATACCATGTTCCAGCTCTGTTCTGAAGATATGGTGCCTCGACTCCGTAGACTCCGTCAGCATTCAGTGCCATGATCATGCGGTAGACACCCTCGCCCAGATTCTTGGAATCCTTTGTGACGCCCTCGACTGTAACGCTCTTGACGTTTGCAAGCTTTGTCTCGCCGCAGACCAGTGTGATGACATCGCCCTCATAGACGATCTTTGCATCAGCAAGTTGTGCTGCTGTGAGTGTCACGCTCTCTCCGGAGACGGACTCGAAGATGAATCCTGTTGCAGGGACAAGACCAATGTTCTCAGCATAGTAGAGAAGATCCTCGATTCCCTCTGTCGGCATGAAGACCAGGGCCTCGTTTCCGATGATCGCCCAACCCTTGTACCAGACATCTGAGGACTCTTTCTGGTTTGGACCGACGAACAGGTCGTAGTCGTAGGCAGGATTGTCCTTGACGAAGCTGACGTACTTTCCGCGGAATGTTGCAAGATCGCATGTGTCAGTGTAGAGATCTGCATATGCCATGACTGTGACTGTTGCATCGTCAGCTGGTGTGAACCAGAAGTTTGCATCGATGATCTCACCGAGGTTATAGCTCTTGTGCCATTCCTTTGCGTTATAGCACTGTCTTGTTTCCTCGAGTCCCTCAAAGGCGTTGTTCAGTATGATGACACGCTTCATGCCCTCCGGGTTCTCAGAGATTGACTGAGCAAAGACAGCTCCCATGACAAGGGAGACAAGAAGCAAGATTACAAATAGCTTTTTCATATAGGCTCTCCTTTTGTTAGAATCATGCACGCGATATAGAATGCACATTTCAATACTAAATCTGCATTTTTTACCTTGCAAGAGAAAAATAGCAGAAATTTTGTTCATTTGGAATATATATGCAAAAAATTTTGTAATAAAATTCATATTTCAAAAGCTATTCCCTTTGGCCAAAGCAGGTGGTAGACTTTTTCCTGATCAGAAACGGAAGTCAGAGGATAAAGATGCAGGCCAACATAGGGAAGCAGGAGCTTATGGAGTATCTGGACAGGCTTGGAGGCGGTCTTGACGGTCTTTCAACCTGGGAAGAGGCTGTAAAAAAGAATATAGATATCCCAACTAATTGTTCATGCCTTGTTTTTAATGCAAATCCTTTTACTATAGGACATCGTTATCTGGCCGAAATCGCTTCAAAACGCAGTTCTCTGGTACTGGTTTTCGTAATTCAGGGCAAAACCGAGTCCGGAGGAAAGGGAAATCACGAGAACACAGGCCTGGAATTCCCCTTCGAGGACCGCATAGACCTGGTGAAGAAGGGTCTGGAAGACCTTCAGAATGTGGTTGTACTGCCCTCAGGCCCCTTCATCATAAGCCGCGACGACTATCCCCAGGGCTTCCTTTCCGATATTCTGGGTGCGGCTCCTGCCCATGCAAAGCTGGACAGCATGGTATTCTGCCATGTTCTCAAGGCTCTTGGGATCAAGAGCGCCTTTGCAGGTGACGAGCCAAGGGACGAACTCTCTGAGATACATCTGAATGCTCTCAGACAGGAATGCAGGGACGCAGGCATCACGCTCCGTGTTGCGGAGAGAAAGCGCCTGGGAGACAAGTACATATCCTCTTCGATGGTTCGTGAAGCCCTGTCAAAGGGCAGAAAAGAAGAGGTGGCACAGCTCGTGCCACCCCATGTCCTAGACTATCTGGAACCTTATTTCGGCTGATTATCTAGTCATATCCTTCAAAACCCCGCTCTTTGCGATGTTCCTTGCATAGATGACGTATGACATCACAGAGGCAAAGGCTGCAAGTCCGAACAGGACCGTCAGCACTGTGCCGAACACAGAGATGAATTCAGAGTCGACTCCGATTATGATGCAGATCCTGAGTGCAAAGCCGCACACGCAGGTGAAGGCATAGAGCACAGTCTTGGCCTTTCCGAAGATGTTGGCGGCCATCGCCTTGCCCTTGCCCATCATCAGCATTCTGGTGAAGCTCTGGGTGAACTCCCTCCAGAGAATCAGGATGAAGGCCCACACAGGCATGATGCCCACTGAGAGCAGGCAGGTGAAGAAAGTCAGATGGCAGATGACATCCGAGAACGGGTCGAGCACCTTTCCAAGGTCCGTCACCAGACCCCTTCCCCTTGCGATCTTTCCGTCAAGCAGGTCCGTCAGCTCCATAAGTGCGTACATGAGCACCAGGACAATGGTGTAGACAACTGGGTTGACCGAAGGAAGCAACTCAGGAAGGAAGAACACCACGAAGAACACAGGTGCAAGGACAAGTCTTGTGATTGTGAGTTTGTTAGGCAGATTCATTATCCAAAAAGCCTCCCGTACTTGTCTCTAAGATATACGTCGAAGTAAGAAGCATCAAGCTCCTTGCCCGTCACACGCCTCAGCATGTCTGAGCAGCGGTAGATGCAACCGTACTTGTAGTACTTCTCTGTAAGGTAATCCTTGATCTTCACAAGGTTTCCGGTTCTCACGGCCTCGTCCACATCGAAATCCTTGGCCATGAAGTTCCAAACATGTGCGTTGATCAGGTTTCCAAGTGCGTAGGACGGGAAGTATCCGTACATTCCACCCATCCAGTGCACATCCTGCAGCACTCCGCTCTGGATGCTGTCAGGGTACTTTTTCAGGAGTTTCATGGACATCTCGTTCCAGGCATCAGGAAGGTCCTTGATCTTCAGATCGCCGTCGATGAACTCCCTCTCAAGGTTGAAGCGCAGGATTATGTGAAGTCCATAGGTTACCTCGTCCGCATTCACTCTGACATCATCCAGCTGCACGTGGTTCACAGCCTTCATGAAGGTGTCGAAGTCCACGCCCTTGGTCTGCTCCGGGAACATGTCGCAGAAAATCGGCAGGTAGTGCTCCCAGAAGTAAGGGCTTCGTGCCACAAGGTTCTCCCACAGTCTGCTCTGGGACTCGTGGAACATGTTGCTCTCACCCTGACCAAGGCTTGTGCCCTTGATGGAGCCGTTGTTGGCACCCATCTCGTACATTGCGTGTCCGCCCTCGTGGACGATGGTATACAGCTGGCTTGTGACGTTCAGATCCTCGAATCTGGTTGTGATTCTGACGTCATCACCTCCGAGGGTGCTTGTGAACGGATGGGCAACTACTCCTATGGAGCTTCTGTCGAACTCGTAGCCCATGTCCTCAAGGACCTTGTGAGAGAAGGCCTTCTGCTTCTCGATGTCATACTTCTGATAGAGGAAGGCCTCCTCTTTCTTTGTGACCTGCTTGCCGGATGCATTGACCTGGTCAACGACATCCAGGATGGTCTTCTGCATCCCGTCGAAGAGTTCTGCGATCTGGTCACTGTTGAAGCTGCATTCGTTCTGGTCCAGCATTGTGTTGTACAGGGTTCTGCCCTTTGCAATCTTTGTTGCGCTCTCCTTGCTCAGATCAACCAAGCGCTCAAGATATGGGTAGAAATCCTTCCAGTTACCGTCAAGACGGGCCGAGAACCACTTGTTCTGGCAGGTGCTCTGCGCCTCGGAGATGTCCTGAACTAGCTTTGCAGGAATCAGGACCTCGTTCTCGTAGGTCTTCTTCCAGTTTCTCACCAGAGCCTTCTGCTCATCGGTGGCCTCGGTGACACCCTCAAGGACCGAGAGGCACTCGCCAACATCCTTTCCCGTGGAAAGGTCGTGCATCATGGAGGAAAGGAAGGACATCTGCTGAGCCCTCTCATCTCCGCCCTTCTTGCTCATGACCGTCTCGAAGTCGTAGCCAAGAACTGCATCTATGTGCCCGATCAGAGTGATCTTGCGGTCAATCTCAAGTAGTCTGTTGTATGCATCAAGCTGCTTTTCCGTCATTTTTCTTCTCCTTGGCTCAAAGCCATTCAAGGATCTCCTCAACTCCCCTGATTATGTTCGTAGGAGTCGAGGACCCAGAGCAAAGACCAACGCAGGAGTAGCCGGAGAGCTCGTTTCTGAGCTCCTCGTCAAGATCGCTTGCGTTCTCTATGCAGTATACAGGCTTACCGTTCTCTGCAACCACCCTGGCAAGGCCCTTGGTGTTCTCGCTGTTGCGTCCACCGACGACCACAACGGCATCAGTCTGTTCTGCAAGCTCGATTGCCGCCTTCTTTCTGGTCAATGTGGCCCCACAAGGTGAGTTCGAGAACCTGATCTCTTTGAAGTGGTCCTTAAGGACATTCTTTATCTCCTCGAAGTAGTTGACCGGGAATGTGGTCTGTACAACGACCACAATTGGTTCATCAACAGCCAAAGTTCCCGATTCAACCAGTTTTCTGGCATCTTCAAGGCTATAGACCATCACAGACTCGACCACATTTCCAACAGAGGCCTCAACACCCTGAAGTCCAATGGTCTCTGCATGACCTTTGACCCCAACAATTATGGTCTTTATGCCCTTCTGGGCTGCTTTTCGTATGGTTTGTGCACCTTTTGCAACGATTGGACAGGTGGAGTCTATGACAATGAAGCCCTTTTCCTCGTATTCTCGCCTGACTCTGTCAGGAACACCATGGGCTCTGATCAGTGCAACGCCAGGCTCTTTGCCCTCGTTGCTCTTGATGCTCTCCATCCCAAGGTCGCTGTAGTGCTTGACCATGTCCTTGTTGTGGATAAGGTCCCCTATGCTGTAGCAAGGCAGACCCTTCTCCATTGCCAAGGCGACACATTCGTCCGCCTTTGCAATGGTATTGGAGACACCGAAACAGAAACCGATGACCTTGCTTCTAATTACCTTCACAGAGAACCTCCACAGCCTCAGACCAGAATCTTAGGGTCGTTGTCGTTCTTCTCTCTCTTCTCTTTCTTTTCCTTCTTCGAGGCCTTTGCCAGCTTCTCGGACTCGAAAGAAATGACCTTCTTTTCATCGTCGAGAATTCTCTTCGCCATAGCGGAGTCGGAGAGGTCCTCTTCCTCCTGCGCCTTGAGAATGTCCAATGCAGGCACCTTTCCAAGCACATAGAGGATGTTCGTTGCAAGGAAGTTGGAGGAATAGGTTCCAACAACCACGCCGAAGATCATGCAGATGGCAAAGCTTCTGACATCGCCGGAGGCAAGTATCGCCAGAGGCAGAACAGCTAGAAGCGTCGTCACGCTGCTGAAGGTCGTTCTTGAAAGAGAACTGTTCACGCCATAGTCGATCACGGTGGAAAGCTCCTGGGTGTTGTCCCCCTTGATGCTCTCTCTGACACGGTCGAAGATGACGATTGTGTTGTTCAGTGAATATCCGATTATCGTAAGCACAGCGGCGATTGTGGTCGAGGAGATCTCGAAGCCCATCAGGCTTATGAAGCCGAAGAGCAGCACAACGTCGTGAATCAGTGCAACGATCGAACCTATGGCATAGGCCACCCTGAAGCGGACCCATACGTACACCAGAATCAGAGCCAGGGCGATCGCCACTGCCTTGATTGAACCTGTGATCAGACTTGAGGAGAACTTTGCTCCGATGAAGCTGCTCTCAAGGATGGTATAGGAGCTGAAGGATTTGCCCAGAAGCTCGTTGACCAGCGCCTCGACATCCCTCTGGTCCTGGCCTTCGGAGACCTTGGCGCGGATCTGGTATCTACCATCGTCAGAGGAACCAACGTTCTGCACCCTGACTCCCTCTATTGAGGAGACAGCGGCTCTGACATCCTCTATTGAGGAATTCTCGACCCTCACGGATACTGAAAGACCACTCTCGAAGTCGATTCCAAGATTGAAGCCCTTGAAGACAACAAGCGCGATGCTGGCAATGACAAGGATGCAGGCAAGACCGACATAGAGGGTTCTGCGTGCTACCACATTGAATGATATCTTCATTTCCTCCCTCCTTCTGCCTTGTCCTTAGGAACCTCGACCCCGATCTTCTTCCAGGAGATCGAGATTTTTCTTCCCACTGTAAGATCCATCATGAGATGGCTCAGGAACAGCGCCGTGTACACGGAGCTCACGATTCCTATCGCAAGAGTCGTGGCAAAGCCCTTCACTGCGCTGGAGCCGAAGCTAATCAGCACAACAGCGGCGATGATCGTTGTGATGTTGGAGTCCAGGATGGTCCACAGGGCCTTTGCATAGCCGTTCTTCACGGCAGCCTTTGGAAGTGCACCCGCCTTGAGCTCATCCTTTATTCTCTCGAAGATGATGACGTTCGCATCGACGGCCATTCCAACGGAAAGTATCAATCCTGCGATTCCTGTAAGCGTCAAAGTGGAACCGAAGCCACCAAGGGTAGCGACCATTATGACCAGGTTCATGACCAGTGCAAGGTCAGCGATGAGACCGCAGCCCTTGTAGAACACGACCATGAAGAGGACAACCAGGATGAAGCCGAACAGGATTGCCTTTGCTCCCACACGCACAGAGTCCTCTCCAAGAGAGGCTCCAACCGTCTGCTGGCTTGAAACCGTGACGGAGATCGGAAGCGATGCCGTCTTGAGGATTATGGCAAGGTTCTCGGCCTCCTCTGTCGTGAAACCGGAGATCTGCACGTTTGTGGAGAGGGCGTCTCTGATGGTTGCCACGCTCTTGACGTGACCATCCATGACAATTGCCAGAGGCTGTCCGATATGGCCCTTAGTGAAGTCGTAGAAGATCGAACCGCCCTCGTCGCTGAGTTTGACATTGACTACAGGCTGGTTGCTTGTGCTGTCCTTGCTTGGCTCCGCTGACAGTAGGTAGCCTCCATCAAGAGTAGCGGTCCTGTAGATGACAACAACGCCGGAAAGCTGCTCGAGGCCATACTCGTCAGTCGAGAAGATGCCGGCAAGCATTCTGTCTGCAGGTACCACTGACGGCTGGACGAAGTCCTCATCGTTCTGCAGAGCGTTCATGATTGTCTCATACTCATCAGGATTGGCCTGGAGATAGGCAACGGCACGCTGTGTCGTAAGGGTGTCTGCAAGGTGGAAGGCCAAGGAGCCCTTGCCCTTCAGGAAGGCATCGACCCTCTCCGGGTCTGGTGTTCCGGCAAGCTCGATCAGAATCTGGTTTTCGCCCTGTTTTCTGATCTCAGGCTCGGCCATTCCGAACTGGTCGATTCTGTTCTTCAGAATCTCGATGTCTTCTTCTAATGCGGCGTTGATCTCCGACTCTGACGGCTCGTACCCGAGACGGTCAGCAAGAGACGA
>DMOO01000060.1 GCA_003456855.1 Sphaerochaeta sp. | reverse complement strand
TATCCAGCTGAGCTACGATCTCATTTCGATAGCCATTAAACCTTAATGATAGTTCTTTTCTTTGTCAATATATGGCTTGTTTTTTAACAATGGTGACACTCCAAGAGAGAGAAATAGTGAAAAATAGTGAAAAAATAGTGAAATTATGATAAAATCCAACCATGATTAAAGTCGTACTTTCAAATGAGATACTGAACAAACTGCTCTTGATAGAGAAAAACAAGGATGCCATCGAGAACGTGTCTTTGCCGGTCTCTCTGTCGAGCAAACTGAGAAAGAATACCAGAAAGAGAAGTTCTTATGCCTCCAATCACATAGAGGGCAACCCTCTGACCTACGAGCAGGCGTCAGCGGCAATTGAAAGCTCAAATCGCCATTTCATTAAGCCGGAGCAGGAGATTAGAAACTATTATCTTGCCCTCGAGATGCTGGAAGGGAAACTCAAGAGAAAAGAGCCCATTTCATTAGATCTGATCCTTGAAGTCCAGAAGCTGATAGTTGACGGAGAATCGGGGGAGAAGAAAGGGCTCAGAGGACCAATGCCTCCAGGAGTGCTGTTCGCAGTCTATGACAGTGCTACTGGAAAACCAGAATACATTCCTCCGCAGTCTAGTGACATACCGTTACTGCTCGATGAGCTTATAGATTATGTGAACAATTCAGACGATCACCCGGTGATTAAATCCGCTGTATTCCACTATCAAATGGTTACAATTCACCCCTTTGAGGATGGAAATGGTAGAACGGCAAGAGTTCTCTCTGATTATTTGCTCAAATATTACGGATACGGTTTTAAGGACATGGGCTCTCTGGAGGAGTATATCTCATATGATCTTGATGAGTACTACAATTCCCTTCAGATGGGTTTACCTGCACTGTATTATGAAGGGAGAGCCAATCCGCCACACCCTGAAATCTGGATCAATTACTATCTGAAGGTATTCTCGCTCTATTCGGATAAAGTGCTGGAGAACAGTAAAGGTGCCTCAGAGGAAGATCTTAGAGCAAGATTCTCCCATCTATCAAATAAGGCAAAATCCTTCTTGGAGTATCTGAACAAGAACAAAATCATCTCATTCACTCCTGTTGAGATTGCAAAGGCCATGGCTGTGACGAACAGGACAATTATCAACTGGAGCACAGAACTATGTGCAAATGGTTTTCTTGAACCGGTTTTAGTGAAACAACGAATCAGAAGCTACAGGCTTGTCTGAAGCAATAAAAAAGCCTCAACCGTGTTATCCGCAGTCAAGGCTTTCATCGCAGGTCTGGGAAGATTCGATCTTCTGCCCCAGATTCGCAAGCTCACGCTCTATCCAGCTGAGCTACGATCTCATTATCGGAGTGACGGGGATTTGAACCCCGGATACCGTTACCAGTATACTTCCTTAGCAGGGAAGCGCCTTCGACCGCTCGGCCATCGCTCCTTTTTGTCTCCTTGCCACATTGGAAGGAGGGATACGGAAGAAACTATGTCCAACCTGCTGAACCCCAGCTCCAATGCAAACAAGAACGGATGGAGAGGGATTCGAACCCCCGGAGGCTTGCACCTCAACGGTTTTCAAGACCGCCGCCTTCGACCACTCGGCCATCCATCCAATAGCCTTTAAAACATAATGTTAGTTCAATTCTTTGTCAATAGAGATATAAACATGGTTTGACAGACATTTAAATTATGATGATAATGCACTAGTGCTTTTTCCATGTTTTAATGGATTCTGCAAGGAGCGATGTCCGAGAGGCCGAAGGAGCCAGACTCGAAATCTGGTGTGGGGCTTGTCCTCACCGTGGGTTCGAATCCCACTCACTCCGAAAACACAGGACACCATTGGAAGCAATGGTGTGTTGTGGTTTATTGGTTTGATGTGAGATTCGAACAGAGAAATGGATGCAGGCGCATTGCATTCATTTCGAAGGCGAGCGCCGTAGGGCGCGAATCCCACTCACTCCGATAATTAGACTCTTGAAGTCTGAATATCTTTTTGGTATATTCTTCTTTAGTCATTTGGAGAGATGTCCGAGTGGTCGAAGGTGCACGATTGGAAGTCGTGTAAGGTCAAAAGCCTTCCGGGGTTCGAATCCCCGTCTCTCCGTTGTTGGGACAGATTCTGCGCTGCTGGCGCCACCCAACCCCGCCAGGACCGGGAGGTAGCAACGGTAAGTGGTCAGTCAGAGAGACGCAGGTGATTTGTCCCATTTTTTTTGTCCTCAATTACGATATCACTGTTGTTAACAATGAACACGATACTTCGCTGACACCTCAATCATCTGTGAAAGAGATCATCTGCAGTCAGCACAGAATCCAGATTGTTTGAATAGGAGTTGGGAATCACACCGTAAGGCGTTACCAGAGTAACCTGTATTGCATTCTTCGTCTTTGTTCCACGCTGGAAATCCGATCTTTTTCTGCGCAAAGACTCATCAATCTCCTTGGTAACCAGATACTCTTGATGGGAATACTTCATTTCGAACAAATTTGTAATTCTGTCAGCCCTTTCCAAAACCAAATCGATCTGAGAACCTTGGATGCCTTGCTCCAAATCCCCGGGAATCAAGAAGGAATACACCTTTGTCAACACAGAGGAGATTCCCAGCTTCCATTTCATCTCGTCCACATGAAGAAGGCAGACCAGCTCAAAGGCATAGCCCTTCCAGGAGTTCGTCTCAGGCATGTTGGACTGATGCATCCAGAAGTGAGGATCCATGGAGCGGTGCTCAATGAAGCGATAATAAAACAGAATGAACGGATCAATCAGTTGATACAATGTCTCCTTGCGTTTTCCCTGAGATGGGAAGATTCTGATAAAATCGCAGTTTTCCAGTTCTTCCAGTTTGTGGGTGAAGCTTGCACCGCTTTGAAGTCCAACAGCCTTGAGCATCTCCCCTCTTGTAAGACCCTTACGCTTCTGCGCAAGTGCATTTATGATGCTGACATACGTTTCGGGCTTGCAGAAAAGAGAGTTGAACAGATATGGAAACTCATCCTTCAGCAAGGCACCTCTCTGGAAAAACAGATAATCAATGTATTGATTGATTGACATTCCTTTTTCAAGATGGCTCCAATAGTAAGGAACACCACCCAAAACCATGTAGCCTTCCAGAATCTGCTGCCGGTTCAAAGACACACCTAGATAGTTAACATATTCCTCAACCTCCGAAAGCGTGAAGGGCTGAAGGTGGATACTGAGAGAAAGACGATTATGGAATCCCCCCTTACTATGCAGGACATGGTCAATGACCCAAGATGTGGCGGAACTGCATATGATGAGAACCACATCGTCTCTAGCCGAGGCAAATGCGTTCCAGAAGTGTTCCACAGCAGTGACAAAGTCACTCCGTGGAGTATCCATCCATGAAATTTCATCCAGAAACAGTACCTTTTTTGATTCTTTGCGGCTTTCTATGACAGTGCCCAAAAGGTCAAAGGCATCATTCCAATTCACAGGTCTTTCATAGTCTGGAGAAAGACCGGCTTTCCTCAGTGATTTGTAAAAGGCATCAATCTGATTCTGCCTGGGTTGATTGTAGTACCCTGTGTGGCAAAAACAGAAGTCATTCCTAAAGGCTTCCCTGACAAGATATGTTTTCCCTACTCTTCTCCTTCCATATATCGCAATGAACTGTGATTCTTTTTTTTCCAATGCGCCATGCAAGAGAGCCAGTTCTTTTGTTCTGCCAACAAGTTCCATAGTCCTTCCCCTGACATTCAAAACAGCCAAAACTCATTTTTTTTCACTGTTTTGGCTTTTTTAGATTACAATAAATTCGTTTTTTTTGCAATGAATTTTTTACATTATAAACAGTTATTTAAAAAGCCTTTTAAATCAAAACAGCCAAAACTCATTTTTTTCACGGTTTTGGCGGTTTTATAAGCAATTCATTATGTTCAAAAGCTTTGTATAGAATCAAAAAGGGACTGTGCGCCTTTCTGTTTCGCGACAGTCCCATTGCTTTGCATCTGGAATGAATCAGAGAACGTGGACGGACTCGGCCTCGAAGACCAGGCTGCACTTGTCTCCAACGTTGTAGATCTTCTTGTTCTTCGGGTTCTTCTCCTCCAGCTTGACCAGGGTGTTGCCCACCTTCACGTGGTAGTTCTGGTAAGAACCCATGAAGCAGGAGAGGACGACCGTGCAAGGAAGTCCACCCTCGTCTTCAAGCGTTGCAGCCTCCGGACGGAGGACCACGGTGTAGTTCTCACCGACCTTCATCTTCTCGTTGTACTCGACCTTTGTGTCACAGCCCTCGACATCAAGGACCGCATACTCGCCATCCTTGCCCTTCATTGGACCGCGGAGGAAGTTCGCCTCGCCTATGAAGTCTGCGACGAACTCGTTCACCGGATGGTAGTAGATCTCCTGAGGCGTTCCCATCTGGGCAACCACACCCTTGTCCATGATGATGATCTTGTCTGAGATCGCCATGGCCTCGCTCTGGTCATGGGTGACGTAGATGGCTGTGATCCCCACTTCCTGCTGGATGCGGCGGATCTCCGTTCTCATCTGGACGCGGAGCTTCGCATCGAGGTTTGACAGAGGCTCGTCGAAGAGCAGGACAGAAGGCTCGATGACAAGGGCTCTTGCCAAGGCCACACGCTGCTGCTGGCCACCGGAGAGCTGGTTTGTCATTCTTGACTCCATTCCCGAAAGCTCGACCAGCTCAAGGATCCTGGTGACCTTCTCCTTGATGACGTCCTTGGGTATCTTGCGGAGCTTGAGACCGTAGGCCACATTGTCGAAGATGTTGTAATGGGGAAGCAGGGCATAGCTCTGGAAGACCATCGCCGTGTCACGCTTGTTTGGTGTGAGCTCGTTGATCGCCTTGTCACCGAGGTAGATCTCGCCCTCGTCAGGGCTCTCGAAGCCTGCGATCATTCTGAGAGTCGTTGTCTTGCCGCAGCCCGAAGGGCCGAGCAGAGTCACGAATGTGCCTGGCTCGATGTCAAGGGACGTGTCCTTGACCGCGTAGAATTCCTTACCCGTCTTAGGGTCCTTGTATATCTTTGAGATGTGCTCCAGGCGAACGCCCTTCTTCTCTTTTCCGCTAGTTGCCATTAGTCAGCCTCCTTGATTGCGCGGCTAGTACCGAAGTGTTTGATGACCGTGTTCATAATTGCGACGGCACCGTAGGTGATGATGATCAGGATTGTTGCGAATGCACAGGCAAGGCCATATGCACCCTTCTCCGCGAACTCGTTGATCTGGACGGTGATGAGCAGATAGCTCGGGGTGACCAGAAGAATGATTGCGGAGATTGCGGTTATGCTTCTGACGAAGGCGGTGACAAGTCCGCTCAGGAACGAATCCTTGATCAGAGGAAGCGTGACCGTGGTGAAGACCTTGAAACTGTCGGCACCCATGTCGTAGGCGCTCTCCTCGATTGACTTGTCTATCTGCCTCAGGGCGGCGATTCCGCTTCGGGTTCCGGTGGGAAGGGATCTGATGATGAAGACGATCACCAGGATGGCTCCTGTTCCATAAAGGCCCTGCAGGATGCCCGTATGGAAGATTCCACCGCTGAAGCCTCTGATGTATCCGACACCCAGAACGGTTCCCGGAACAGCCATGGCAAGCATGGAGACAGCCTCGATGAAGCCCTTTGCCTTGAACTTGCGCTTGACGACCAGGTAGGAGATTATCATCGAGAGCAGTGCCGTGATCGGGGCGGAGATCAGGGACAGCAGGAACGAGTCCTTGAAGGCCTTGAAGCCCTTGTACTTGGTGAAGACCTGCTTGAACCACTTGAGCGTGAACGGGAAGAACTTGTAGCCCCATGTCGGGAACAGGGCCCCGATCGGGACGCAGATGTACATCAGTATGACGAACAGAGCCCCGATGGTGCAGAAGGTGACCAGCGGGATTCTGACACTCCTGTCCTCGATGAGCATTCTGCCTCTGGAGGCCTTTCCTGTGAGTGTGGCTGTGGATTTCTTCTCAAGCACGTACTTCTGGACCATGAACATTGCAAGGGTTATGCACAGAAGGACAACTGCCATTGCAGCGGCACCTGCCTTGTCGTAGGCTCCTGTGATCTGCAGGTAGATGGTCGTTGCCAGTGTGTCATAGCTTCCTCCGATGATCATCGGGTTGGCGAAGTCTGCGATCGACTCGATGAAGGTGACAAGGAAGGCGTTTCCTATTCCGGGAAGCAGAAGAGGAAGGGTCACGCTTGTGAAGACCTTCATTCTTGAGGCTCCCATGTCACGGGCGGCCTCCTCCAGGGACGGGTCGATGTTCTTCAGAAGTCCGCGGAACATCATGTAGCAGACAGGGAAGAACGTCAGGGTCTGGACAATGACGATGCCCCAGAACCCGTAGACGCTGTTGTCATAGATATGGAAAAGGTATCTGGTGATGATACCGGCCTTTCCGAACAGCATTATGACAGAGAGAGAAAGAACGAACGGGGGAGAGACCACAGGCAGAAGAGAGACCACCTTGAAAAGCCCTCCGGCGAACTTGTTGATTCTCACGTAGATTTCAACATAGGCGAAAAGCAGACCTACAGCAGTTGCAAGGATTCCGACCACAAAGCCGACCTTGAGGGTGTTGGTGATTGCTGTGGTGAAAGTCGGTATCTGGAAGATCCTCTTGAATACCGAGAACGAGAAGCCTCCATCCCCAATGAAGCTGTCAACAAGAAGGATCGCTAGAGGATAGAGGATGAACAATGTAAGGAATGCGATGAGAACCACTATGGTGGTGACCATTATAGGATCACCTAGAAGCTTCTTCTTATCCAGTCTGGCACCCTGGGCGCTTGGCATTTATTCCTCCCTTTAGTGTGTTGTGAAATGAAAGGCAAATCGAAAATGAGGATGGTGGACCGACCACCATCCTCATTCGAGCAATAGTCAGACTGCAGTGATCAACTACTTGATCTGGAACCTTGACTCGTCGCCGGTTGCTGCGCCAGCGTTTGCAAGAGCTGTCATGACCTCCTGGACGTAGGTCTTTGTGTTTGCTGTTGCATCGTCGAAGTCATAGTCGATGACGTTGCTTGGATCAAGGCCGAAGTCATAGGCGATCTGCGGCTGCTCTGCGTTGTCCAGGACCAGGAACTGGTAGGAGCCGTTGTCCTTTGCCAGGTTGACGCAGTTCGGGGAAAGAGCATACTCGATCCAGAGCTTGGCTGCGTTGGTGTGCTTTGCACCCTTGAAGATGGCTGTTGCACCGATCTCGCAGGTTGTTCCGCTTGATGGAATGACAAGTCCGATGTTTGCATAACCGTTGTCTACAATCTGGTAGATACCATCATGAAGGAAGCCGATTCCGATGACGGACTCGCCTGTTCCGACGTTCTTTGAAGGACCGGAGCCGGACTTTGTGTAGACCTCGATGTTCTTGTCCAGATCGACCAGGTACTGGATGCCCTCATCGTGGCCGTACTTCTGGATGACGGTGTTGATGACAAGCTTTGCTGTTCCGGCTGTGTTGTAGTTTGACAGCCAGACAAGGCCCTTGTACTCAGGCTTGAGGAGATCCGGGAAGTCCTTCGGGGCCTCGAGGCCGAGTCTCTTCAGCTCGTCGATGTTGTACATGAAGCCCAGGATACCGGTGTAGATGCCGTACCAGAGGTTGTCCTTGTGCTTGTAGACGTCCTTTGTGATATGGACTGCATTTGCTGCATCATATCTCTCGAGGAGACCTTCGGAAGCGAGCATGTTGTACGGGTCTGTTGTGCCGCCGAAGAAGACGTCGGCTGACGGGTTGCCCTTCTCTTCCTCTATCTTTGCCTGAACCTCACCGGTTGAAAGGCGCTGGTAGGTTGTCTTTATTCCGAACATCTTCTGGAAGTTCTCACAAACTGCGGAGAGATACTCCTCCTCACAAGAACCGTAGACGACAAGTTCGCCCTCAGCCTGTGCGGCTGCCACGAGGGCATCGTCGAACCCTTCGACTGTTGCTGTCTTGGCTGCTTCCGGAGCACCGCTTGCGAAAGCTGCGGCTAGAACCACTGCCAGAACGAGCAGAACTGCTGTAAGTTTTTTCATGTTTTCCTCCTATGGCCCGATGGCCAAACTAAACAAAAATGACAGAAGGGGAGGATCTCTTCTCCCCTTACGCAAAGAACATTATCTCATTCATTTTAATGTAAAACAAGTTTAATTTATAGTTAAAGCACATTTGCTATATGATTTTGTTCAAATCATGCAAGCTGACCAAACTGGGCGTTATACAAGTCTGCGTAGAAGCCGTTCTCCGTTATGAGCTGGTCATGTGTGCCCTGCTCCACGATGTTTCCGTCCTTCATGACAAGGATCAGGTCAGCGTTCTTGATGGTGGAGAGCCTGTGGGCGATGACCATGAGACCTGCAAAGGCGACCATCTTTCCGGCACACCTCCAGATGTCTCCGGTTGTAGCCTGGGCAACGTCCCTGAACATCTCAAGGGATTCCGCAGGAACCATTCCGCTGGAGGTCGCGAACTGCAGCGCCCCATCCCAGCCCATGGTGTTTATGGCCTGTGCGAACTGCTCGCCAAGGAGGCTCGGGTTGTTGTGGTAGTTCACGTACATGATGGACTGGATTATGTCCTTGATGCCATCCACGACGGACATTGTGCACCAGACCTGGAGAAAGGTCAGTGCAAGGACCAGCGCCAGGGCAATCCAGTCGCGGACCCTCATGTTCTTATAAAGCTTAAACACTGCAGCCCTCCTGTTTGATATCGGACATTGCCTGCTTTATCCTTCCGAGAATCCCCAGAAAACTCTCCATGTCCTCTTTTCCCACTTTGTCTATGAGCTTTGCCGTGTACTGCACGACATCCCTTCTCTTCTCCTCTGCCCTTGCCCTTCCTTCAGCTGTGATCTTCACGATGGTCTTTCTGCTGTCTTTCTCTGAAGCTTCTCTCTGAATCATTCCAAGATTCTCAAGCTTGTTCAGTGCGGCGGCGATCCTTGCGGTGCTGACGCCCGAGACCTTTGCAAGATCACCGGCATAGACAACGCTGTTCTGATGTTCATACAGATAGCCGACAATAAGACCCAGACCTTCGTTGTTCTTGTTGAACACCTTCACGTCTCTGAAAGGGCCCAAAAGGGTGAATTCATAGATGAATTGCTCTGCGTAATCATAATCAAGGTTATTACCCATGATTCCTCCTGAAAAAAGCTAACATTGTTAGCAAACCAAAAGAAAAATACAAAGTTATGGGTAAAGCGTCAATGCTTCTGCCTTACTTTCTTTTGTGTAGTCTACCTTCCGATAATTTGGTATTATGGAACCATGGCTTATGAAGTGACCGCAACAAGAAAAAGACCTCAGAGGTTCGAGGACCTCGTAGGGCAGGAGTTCGTCGTATCGACCCTCAAGAACGCCATTGAGCAGGGCAGAATCGCCCATGCATATCTATTCAGTGGCCCAAGAGGCGTGGGAAAGACAACAAGCGCCCGTCTTCTTGCAAAGGCACTGAACTGCGTGCACGGACCAACCGCAGAACCATGCGGGGAATGCGACAACTGCAAGGGAATCGCAAAGGGCAGCAGCCTTGACGTCATTGAGATCGACGGAGCCAGCAACACCGGTGTCAACGATGTACGTGTAATAAAAGAGGAGGTCATGTTCCCTCCTACATCATCACGCTACAAGATCTACATCATCGACGAGGTCCACATGCTCTCCCAGAGCGCCTTCAACGCTCTTCTGAAGACAATCGAGGAACCACCAGAGTACGTGGTCTTCATCTTCGCCACAACTGAGACGCAGAAGGTCCCTGCAACCATAAGAAGCCGCTGCCAGCAGTTCAACTTCCAGCTGATCCCTCTTGAGACCATCAAGGGTCTTCTGGCTCAGGCCGCCTCCGAGATGGGGATCGAGGCAGAGGACGAGGCCCTCTTCTGGATTGCCAAGGAGTCCACAGGCTCCATGCGTGACGCCTACACCCTGTTCGACCAGGTCGTGGCCTTCTCCAACGGCAAGATCACCCTTGCCCAGATCCGCGAGAAGCTCGGTCTTGTCGGTGTTGACCGCATCAACGCAATCATGCAGGACGTCCTGTCAAAGAACAACGGAGAGGCATTGGCAAAGGTCCAGGGCCTTCTTGCCAAGGGCGTGAGCATAGACCAGATCATAAAGGACTTCACCGAGTACTTCCGCTCCCTTCTTCTTATTAGAAAGGGTGTGAAGAGCGAGAACGTGATCGGCGAGCAGATCTCAAGCTTCCCTGCAGACATAATCAACGCATACAACGAGGAGCAGCTCGAGGCAGCCTTGGACATGTTCCTCAATCTTTATAGAGACATCAGGTACTCTCTCAACCCACGCTTCGAGCTTGAGCTTGCAATCTCCAAGCTCTCAAAGCTCCGCTATGTGGCTTCAACCGCCAGCGTGATTGAGCAGCTTGCAAGACTGAAGAATGACCTGATCAACGGAACCATCACACCGCTCAACCCTTCCCTTGCGGACCAGAGGAGCGTGGAGCCTGAGAAAGGCCCTGCTGTTTCTACAGTTTCCGCTTCTTCTGTTGCTGCACCAGTCGAGAAACCAGTTGAGGTTGCACCTGTCGAGGAGAAGCCTGTTGAGGCTGCCGCTCCGGAACCGGAGCCGGCTCCTGCATCTGCTGAACAGGAACCCGCTGCTCCAGCCAACAACTGGAATGTGGAGGACCTGAAGGACCTGATTCCTCAGGGAACACAGAAGGTTGAGAACACAGAGGACGGTCTGGTGCTGACCTTCAACAACAAGTTCTTCTACCAGATGGCCTACAGGAACCTTGTCAACGTCAGAGAGAAGATCCAGCAGAGGACCTCCCCGGATCTGAACGTGGTACTTTCCTATTCGGAGAACATAATGGACACCCCTGCCACGGCACCTGTTGAAGCTGCTCCGGTTGTGGAACCGGAGCCTGAGCCTGCACCTGTTTCTGAGCCTGTCCCAGAACCTGTTCAGGCCCCTGTCGAGGCCGCACCTGCAGAGCCGATCCCTTCCGAGGAGCCAACAGCTGTAGAGGAACCGGTGGAGACGGAGGAGCCTGAGGTAGTTGATGCATGTGCATGCGAAAAGCCACAGGGTCCAGCTAAGATGTCAGAGGAGCAGAGGAATCTGCTGAACGACCTGATGCTCTGCTTTGACGGAAGGGAGGAACGCTGATGAACAACATCAATCCATTTGAACTCTTGAAGAACATGAACCAGATAAAGAGCCAGGCCGAGGAGATGAAGGCGAAGATCGCCACCATCAAGTGCACAGGCTATGCCGGAGGCAACATGGTCACAGCGGTTGCCAACGGGAACATGGAGATAGAGAGCGTAAAGATCGACCCTGAGTTCGCGAAATCCGGCAACGCCGCCCTGATAGAGGTCATGGTGACCGCCGCAGTCAATACAGCCCTCAAGAACGTGAGGGACAGAATACAGGAGGAGGCTGGGCAGACAATGGTCCAGTACGGACTTAACCTATGACAGCACTGGACAATCTCGCCAAACTTCTTTCAAGGCTCCCGGGAGTCGGACCCAAGAGCGCCTCAAGGATCGCATTTTCGCTGATCAACACATCCAAGGAGTACAATGAGCTTCTGGCAACCAGCATCGCCGAGATCAAGGACAAGGTCCATGCCTGCTCGATCTGCGGATCCTTCACGGAGGACGACCCCTGTCCTGTCTGCTCAGACCCGACCAGAGACAGAACCATGCTCTGCATAGTCGAGCAGCCGCAGGATGTGATCACCATCCAGGGAAGCGGTGCCTACAACGGACTCTTCCATGTGCTAGGCGGAGCGATCAACCCTCTGAACGGTGTCGGTCCTGAGAACCTCAGCTTCGACAAGCTGATGGACAGGATCAACAACGGGGAGTTCAAGGAGATCATCATCGCCACCAACCCGACAGAGGAAGGAGACACCACAGCCCTCTACATCAGACACATCCTCAAGGACCTCGAGGACCTGCGCCTTACCCGTCTTGCTTCAGGCCTTCCAATAGGCGGGGACCTTGAGTATGCAGACAGAACCACCCTCACCCGCTCATTCAGGGGAAGAATCCAGTTCTGAAGATTCGCACTTTGGCATAAAAATGAAGGAAAATCAGTTTTCTATGCCAAAAGTCTTTTGGTTTTGGCATAGAAAATAGGGAAACAGGTGTTTTTTATGCCAACAATTTAAATCCTTTGGCATATCTAGAGAGAAAATGAAGATTTTTATGCCAATTTCTGAAAGCCCTTACTTTATGCCTCTCTCCGCACAGATGGTCTCATAGGCCTCCTGTATCTCGCGGAACTTCTTTGTGGCATACTCCTTGAACTCGTCAGCCATGCCCTTGGCGGCAACGGTGTCAGGATGGTACTCGAGAATCAGCTTGCGGTAGGCCTTCTTGATCTCGGCCTCGGTTGCGGTCTCTGGCAGACCAAGGGTCGCATAGGCCTTGGAGGAGCCCTTGACCTTGTAGTTGCGTCTGATGCTGTCGTGGACAGACTCTGCAATGTGGAAGACCCTCACTGCATAGTCAATCAGCCTCTCCTCGTTGGCGGACATGCGACCGTCAACCATTGCGACGCGGTAGAAGATGTCGATCATCAGGGTCAGCAGCTGCGGAGAGGTCTTGAAGTTCTCATAGAACTGGTCTGCAAGGTTCTCGAAGGTGGCGTTCTGGGCTAGTGCCTGGTTGAAGATGTTCTCTGCATACTGGTAGCTCTGGCCTGTGAGCTTAAGGTCGTTGACCATGAACTCGTGGACCTTTCTACGGGCGGAGCCAGAGACCGAGCCGTCGGCGGAGGCAAGCTTTGCAAGCATCGAGAAGGCCCCGACGAAGAAGACCATCTGGGACCTTGTATAGCCTGTGTTGCGGAAATAGTAGCCGTTCTGGCTGCTTGAACCGGAGCGCTCGTAGGAAGAACCATCGACGGAGGCGCTCTTGTCGATCATGTGACCGAAGACAGCACCGGCGATGAGACCCATCGGGCCTCCGAGGAAAAAGCCTAAAGTTGCACCTATTATCTTGCCGAACCAGGACATCGAGAACTCCAATCAGAGCTTGTCGATGAGCATCGAGCACTTGCCGCTTGGGATTGGCAGGGTCTTTTTCTTCTTCTCCTCGAGAATCTCGATTGTGAAGTAGTAGAGCTTCTCGCTCTCAAGTCTGATCTCCCAGCCTCTTGCGTTCTTGTTTCCAAGGATCGTGATGAGGTTGCGCTTCAGTGAGAGATTCTCTATTCCCATTGCATCCAAGTTAGGAACTGTCCAGTAGACGGTCTTCCTCGGCAGAGATACGTCAAGTCCGATGATGTCCTCGATCATCAGCGTGATGGTCACAAGGCAGGCCTGCGGCAGGAATCTCTTTCTTGGGAACTCTCCGTCAGCGGCAGGGATTCCCTCCTTTGTTGGAAGGTAGGCCTCCCAGACATCACCCGGCTTGTCCCCTTCCGGATGGAGGGTGTCCAGGATGAAGTACATGTGGCGGATTGCGCACTCACGGGCAAAGATGTACTCGCCGTACTTCTCAAGTCCCTTGACCACACCATAGAGGTTGAACGGAATAACAGCTCCGCAGTAGCCCACGACGTTCTCCTTGTAGCAAGGCGAATCAACGCTGACACTTGGGAACGGGTTGTCTGTTCCGAATACGTTCGGGTCCTTGAGGTACTCGATCAGGAAGGCTGCACGCTCATCGTTCGGGATTTCCGAAAGCATTGTCCAGTAGGAGCCGATAAGCTTGAGCGGGATGCGCTGTTCAGCAGCATCGAGATCGTAGTAGAAATGAGTCTCCGGATCCCACATCAGATTGTTAATCCTGGTCTTGATGGAGAAGTAGAGCTTCTTGTATCTGAAGCTGAGCTCCTTGTCGTTCAGGATGTCTCCGATCTCTGAGAGATAGAAGGCATTGAGGGCCATCAGGGAGTTGAAATCAACAGGATAGACCGTGTTCTCTCTTGGGATGTTTCCTGTAAGGCAGGCAGAAACAGGAACGGAGAAGAGTCCGTTCTCCTTCTGGAACATTGCCTTGACCCAGTTGAAGTAGTTCTCAAGGAACGGGACGATGTCCTTCAAGCGCTTCTTGTTGCCGATCTTGTGGTAGAAAACGTACTCAACATATGCAAACAGAGGGAGTGTGATTCCTTCGGGATTGTCTTCCGTGACGACGGGGCTTCCGTCCTCTACGCTGTAATCGGATCTGATTGCACCGCTCTCCTCCTGCTTGCTGTAGAAGTAGTCAAGCATCTCGAAGGGAGAGTATGTCTGGTTGCTGTAGCTGAGAGACAAGGCGGAAAGGCAGGAGTCGAACAGGTTTATGGTCTTCTGTTCACTGCTTGAGAGATAGCTTCCTGTGAATCCGTTCTGCTCTGTACCCTGTGTCCAGTGCTCGTCGATCCAGACCCAGGACCTGTCGTAGAGGTCAACGAAGTCCTGGTCGTAAAAATGTATTGAAGGAATTGATTCGCGATTCAATTTCTGCTCCCAATAATCATAAAAAAACCCAATATCATTTAGTCGATATTAGGGCGTATATAACACTATCACAAATTAAGAAAAACGTCAAATTTTTTTATAAATTATTTACATACTAGTAATTCTTTTCAGTAAGATATTTTGAAACCATTGAAATATTGTTCACGTACACGTTTTAGTTGGATTTAGTTCGATTTTGTGTTCATAAACGGGAGTTATTCTTAGATTGATGTTGTCATGGCAAAAGCACTACAATTCCAGCATGAGCACAGACTTCCTTCCAATGTCCAGAAAAGAGATGCAGTCCCGCGGCTGGGAAGAGCTTGACATACTCTTCATCTCGGCCGATGCCTATGTGGACCATCCTTCATTCGCCACCGCCCTCCTCTGCAGGCTCCTTGAAAGCAAGGGCTACAGGGTCGGTATCGTGGCCCAGCCGAACTGGAAGGATCCCGAGTCCCTGAAGGTCATGGGACGCCCAAGGCTCTGTGTCATGATAAGCGGAGGCAACATCGACTCGATGGTCTCCCACTACACAAGCACGAAGAAGAGACGAAGCGAGGACTACTACTCTCCAGGGGGAAAGGCTGGATACAGACCTGACCGTCCGACCATGGTCTACTCGAATCTGACAAAGCAGGCCTTCGGCAAGATCCCGATCATCATCGGAGGTCTTGAGGCCTCGCTAAGACGCCTTGCCCATTACGACTACTGGCAGGACATGGTCAGAAAGTCAATTCTCCTGGACTCCAAGGCAGACCTTCTGATCTTCGGGATGGGGGAGCTCCAGATAGTCGAGATCGCGGACAGGCTCAAGGCCGGTGAAAGCATAGACAGCATGAGGGACATCCAGGGCACCTGCTTCAGCATCTCCGAGAAGGAGTATGCAGAGAAAGGCGCTGAAGCCCTTGGACCTTTCAAGCCTGTTGTTCTACCTTCCTTCGAGGAGGTCTCCCTCAGAGACAAGGTATCCAACACACCTGATCCCAAGGGTCAGATGTCATATGCAAAAGCTTATAACCTGCAGCTTATGCACGAGAACCCCTTCGAGAAGTGCTGCCTGCTTCAGAGCTGCAACGGAAGGATAGTTGTCCAGAACCCTCCGGTCAGACCTCTGACAGAGAAGGAGTTCGACTCCCTCTACGACCTTCCGTTCCAGAGGCTCTGCCACCCGATCTACGAGAAGGACGGAGGAATCCCTGCCATCAACGAGGTCCAGTTCTCGATAACCAGCAACAGAGGTTGCTACGGTGGCTGCTCTTTCTGCGCGATCACCAACCACCAGGGAAGGATCATCCAGACCAGAAGCCTGGAGTCCCTGGTCAGAGAGGCGGAGAGGATGACCCACCACAAGGACTTCAAGGGCTACATCCATGACCTTGGAGGCCCTACCGCCAACTTCCAGTGCCCTGCGTGCGAGAAGCAGCTCAAGGTCGGGCCCTGTGCACATAGACAGTGCATGTTCCCCACCCCCTGCCCCAACGTGAGGGACTCCCACCGCATCTACCTCGAGAAGCTCAATGCCGTGGCCTCCGTGCCAGGGGTCAAGAAGGTCTTCATCAGAAGCGGAATAAGATTCGACTACCTCATGCTCTGCACAGACGAGAAGACCAGAAAGCTCTTCATCGAGAAGCTGGTGAGCAACCATGTAAGCGGGCAGCTGAAGGTCGCACCGGAGCATGTGAGCGATGTGGTGCTTTCATACATGGGCAAGTGCCCGTCAAGCGTCTACGACTCCTTCCTTGATGCATACTTCGAGGAGAACAGGCGACAGGGGAAGAAGCAGTTCGTTATTCCGTACTTCATTGCAGCCCATCCGGGGTCAACTCTGGAGAGCGCAATAGAGCTTGCCCTGTACATGAAGAAGCGCCACTTCGTTCCCGACCAGGTTCAGGAGTTCTACCCAACTCCTTCCACGGTAGCCACTTGCATGTACTACACAAATATAGATCCAAGACCGGGAGAGAACTTCAGGAAGGTCTTCGTCCCAAGAGGAAGGGAGGCAAACCTCCAGAGGGCACTGCTTCAGTTCAACAAGAGGGAGAACAGGCCTCTGGTCCTTGAAGCCCTTCGCAAAGCAGGCAGAATGGACCTTGCAAAGGTGCTTCTTTCCTAGAACCCAACTTGAAGACCCCACAATTGTTTTGTAGGATATGTGTGATGTGTGAAAGAACATTGATAATCAATGCCGATGTTGCTGCATCGGATTCAATCAAGACGGGATACGGCCTCTTCATAAACCAGGACGGCCGGATTGCCGACGTCTTCTGCATGGATGACCTCGACAAGGCAAAATACGGCAAGGACGTAGTGGTTCTGGACGCCGAGGGCCGCCTTTTGGCACCAGGACTTGTGGACACCCACATCCACGGCATCCACGGCTTTGCCACCGACGATGCACAGGGCTCCTCGATTCTTGGAATGTCAGAGGCCCTTGCCCGCTACGGAGTCACCTCCTTCCTACCTACGCTCTACGCAGGAAGACCGGACAAGATGGTCAGGGAGATTTCAGCCATCGTAGAGGTGATCGGAAAGGAGAAAGGTGCAAGGATTGCAGGAATCCACCTTGAAGGACCGTTCCTCAGCCCGAAGAAGGCTGGTGCCCAGGAGCCGGGAAGCCTTTCCAACCCATCGACAGCAGTGATGCAGAAGTTCATAGACGCAGGAAAGGGCTACATAAGGGCCATGACCATAGCGCCGGAGCTTCCAGGGGTGGAAGAGGTTGCAAAGCTTGCAAAGGCCAACGGCATCGTTCTTCTCATGGGTCACACAAACGCAACCTACCAGGAGGCAAAGGCCGGAATGGAGCTTGGAATCCTCCATGCAACCCACATGTTCAACGCCATGAGTCCCCTGAACCACAAGAACCCGGGAGTAGCAGGGGCAAGCCTCATGGACAGCAGGATGCACTGCGAGATAATCGCAGACGGAGTCCATGTGAACAAGGACCTTGTGATGCACGTCATAAGGACCAAGGCCAAGGACAGGGTGGTCCTGATCACAGACAGCCTTGGACCGACAGGTCTAGGCAACGGCAAGTACAGGGCAAACGGCGACGATGTCTGCCTTGGAGAGATAGGAGCCTTTGTGAATGCCTCCAACCCGGAGCTTCTCTGCGGTTCCGCACTCACCCTGAACAAGGCCGTCTCCAATGTCGTGGCCTGGGGAACAGAGGTCCCACAGGCGCTCAGGATGGCATCCGAGAACCCGGCAAGGGTCTACGGCTTTACCGACATAGGCCTGATCTCGAAGGGTGCAAGGGCAGATCTTGTGCTGTTCGACAAGGACTTCAAACCTGTCGAGGTGTTCGTCGACGGCCAAAAACTGGCTATTTAGGTTTTGTACAAAAATTATATTGGTTTTAAATCAATTGAAAATCGGTTATTACAGATTTTTATTGCTTTAATATAACAGGAGATAGCAAATGACAACTTTGGATTATTTCTATCAGATATGCAAGATCCCAAGGGAATCAGGCAATGAGGAAGGCATGAGGCAGTACCTCCTTGCCTGGGCAAAAGAGAACAACTTCGAAGGAATCCGCGACACGGCAGGAAACATCATAGTGCGTGTAGACGCCACTCCGGGTTACGAGAACGTCCCGTACGTTGCCCTCCAGTCCCATATGGACATGGTCTGCGTCAAGGTAGCAGGAAGCAAACACAACTTCCTGACAGACCCTATTGAGGTCTACCAGGACGGAGACTTCCTCAGGGCAAAGGACACCAGCCTTGGCGGAGACAACGGAATCGGAGTAGCCATGACAATGGCACTCTTCACGGACCCGAGCGCAAAGCACGGACCTCTTGAGGGACTATTCACATTCTCTGAAGAGACAGGAATGGATGGAGCCTACAACCTTGACGGAAGCCTTATAAGAAGCAAGAAGATGCTCAACCTGGACAGCGAGGAGGAAGGCATCATCTACATCGGCTGCGCCGGAGGAATCGACCTTGTCGGCAAGATGCAGTGCGAGACCTCAGAGCTTCCTATCAACTGGGACACACTGGAGATCAAGCTCTCAGGACTGAAGGGCGGCCACAGCGGTGGAGAGATCCATAACCAGAGACTCAACGCCATAAGCGCCCTTGCAAGGATCCTGGTATCCCTTGAGGACATCAACGTTCCGTTCAGAATCAACTACTTCAACGGCGGAACAAAGAGAAACGTCATCCCGTTCAGCGCAGAATGCAGCATCTGCGTCCCGGTTGACCTGAAGGAGAATGCCGCACAGCAGATACAGAAGACTTTCGAGATCATCAAGGACGAGAACAAGTACGAGGAGCCTGGCTTCGAGATCATGAAGAGATGCACAGCCCACGGCGCGGTCAAGGCAGAGAGCGCAATTGATGAGGATGTCTCTCTTCTGATTGCAAAGGCGCTGTTCGCCTGCCCTCACGGAGTCTATTCCTTCAGCAAGGCAATTCCTGGTATTGTAGAGACTTCTGATAACCTGGCAATAGTACATCTCAATGATGGTGAGTTCAGCATCCAGATCAGTGTAAGAAGCAATTCAGACACTGCAAAGTACTTCCTGGTCAACAGGATCAGAGTCATCCTGGAGAGCTTTGGAATCCAGTGCAAGATAGGCAACGGATACCCTGCCTGGAACCCGGACCCGAACTCGGCTCTGGCAAAGTTCTGCTCAGAGGCCTATGAGAACAGAACAGGCAAGAAGCCTATCATCACAGCCATCCACGCAGGTCTTGAGTGCAGCGTCATCAACAGCAAGTGCCCAGGACTGGACAGCGTCTCCATCGGACCTGAGATGTATGACATCCACTCCACAGGTGAGAGACTGTCAGTAAGCTCCACTCTCAGAACCTACGACTTTGTGAAGCATCTGCTTGAGATCATAAAGTAAGTTTTTTCAAATTATAGAGATGCCCTGAAGATCGAGAGGATGTCCTCCTCTGTCAGAGGGGCATACATCCATGACCAGTCCCGGCCTTGGTCGTAGAAGACGTGATGCGCCATCTCCTCCAGCCGGGATTCGTCTATTCCAACATCCTTCAGATGCATCGGAAGACCAAGCTCGACAAAGAAATCGAAGGTGGCGTCAATGGCCTTCTCCGCAATCTCCCTTGCAGGCAGAGATGCATCGATTCCAAAGACGTTGATTCCATACTGGGCAAGTCTGCCCTCAGTCTTCTCGTTCAGAATCGCCCTCATCCATCTTGGTGCAATGATTGCAAGCCCTATTCCGTGTGTGAGGTCGTAGTATACGGAAAGTGCGTACTCGATTGCATGCATCGGCCAGCCGGAATAGCCCTCACCTATGCCGAGGATTCCGTTGCAGGCAAGGGTGCAGCAGAGGGAGATCTCGGACCTTGCCTTGTAGTCCTTCGGGTCCTTGACCGCAAGACGCCCGTTCTTTATCAGGCTTCTCAGGCAGGACTCCATCATGCCGTCTGCGAGGGAGTTGTTGTCATCGTTGAAATAGCTCTCCATCACATGGTTCATGGCATCTGCGATGCCGGCTATCATCTGCTTCTTTGGTACGGTATAAGTGTATGTAGGGTCTATAAAAGAGACAGCAGGGAACACCTTCGGACTGTAGAAGTCCAGCTTGTCGTTCGTCTCGGTTCTGGAGATGACGGCGACGCAGTCGTACTCACTTCCCGTAGCAGCCATTGTGATGATGTCCACAAGGGGGATGGTCTCTCCCACCGGCTCTGCTCCTATTATCATCTGCCAAGGGTCGGAACCCTGGAACTTGGCGCCTGCGGAGATCGCCTTCGAGCAGTCGACCACGCTTCCACCACCGACGGCAAGGATCACGTCAATGCCCTTCTCCCTGCAGATGTCAATTCCCGTCAGGACGCTTGTCGAGTAGCGGGGGTTAGGCTCTATTCCGCTAAGCTCATAGACCTCGAAGTCCTTCAGAAGATCCATTATCTGGTCATAGAGGCCCGATCTCTTGATGCTTCCTCCGCCATAGGTCAGAAGGACCTTCCTTCCATAGGTTTCCAGAACCTCAGGGAGCTGTTCTACGGCCCCTTCCCCGAAAATCAACCTGGTTGGTGTACAGTAATCGAAGTTCTGCATGACAAGCCTCCTTTTGCTTCTCAGACAATGTTCATGGCCCAGCCTGACTTGGTTAGAGAGGACAGCTTAGCCTTCCTCTCGTCCAGATCGGACATGTTGGCCTCCATCAAGGACCAGAATTCCCTTCCGTGTCCACTGTATCTCAGGTGGCAGCACTCGTGGAGGATGGTCATGTCTATCAGATCCTCAGGCAAGGTTGCACACATGTAGCTAAGACAGATCCTTCTTTCAACAGTGTAGCACACTCCCCACTTGCTTTTGGCCCTATTCACCTGAAAAACCTTCGGTTCATCGACCCCAATCTCGCTGCACCAGTAGGGGATGCGCCTCTCCAGGAAGCCCATCACAGTGTCTGTGTAGAGCTTTCTGATGACCTTCTTGACCGCCTCTTCATTCTGCTTTCTGACCGTGACGATCACCTTGTCATCAACAAGGTCATAGCCTGCTCTCTTGCCCTCAATGACCATCAAGGTTAGTTTTCTGCCAAGATAGGGCACGAAATCACCAGTCTGATAGTCGTGGCTGGAGACGCGCTGCGAGTATTTTGAGATCCAGTCTGAGCTTCTGGTGACAAAGTCGTCTATCTCCCTGTAAGAAGCATAGTATGGGGCGCTGACAACGACATGGCCTGCGGAATCAAGGTGCAGACGCAGATTCCTCTGCCCTCTGTTGCGCTTCAGCGTGTAGGAAATTCCATGGATGCTTCGTTCTATGGTCATGGTCCTGAGTATAGCAGAACACTCAATTGTTGAACACTTTGAAGTTAGTTTGTATATTTCATATAAATGCCTGAAAATGGCGCTTATTGGAGGCCCTATAGTGAGGACGGAGCATGTCAGCGACACTGTGAACAAGATATTCCTGGATAATGGAGACGAGATAATCCTTGTCGGAACAGCCCACGTCTCGCAAAACAGCGTCGAGGAGGTCCGTGCAGTCATAGAAGCTGAGCAGCCTGACCACATCTGCCTTGAGCTGGACAAAGGCCGCTACGAGAGCAAGACCAAGGAGCAGAGCTACTCCAACATGAACCTTACAAAGGTCTTTAGAGAGGGCAAGACCTTCCTTGTTCTGGCCAACACCGCACTTGCATCCTTCCAGAAGAAGATGGGAACCCAGACAGGTTCAGCCCCTGGAGAGGAGATCATCGGAGCCAGCAAGATCGCAGATGAGCTTGGAATTCCTTATTCCTTCTGTGACAGAGAGATAGCCATCACGCTCAAGAGGGCTTGGGCAAAGAGCAACCTCTGGAACAAGGCAAAGCTCATCGGAACACTTCTCTCAAGCGCCTTCGACAAGGAGGAGTTCAAGCCTGAGGAGCTCGAGGAGCTTAAGAAGTCCGACACCCTGCAGGAGATGATGAACGAGCTTGCCAAGGAGCTTCCGGGAGCCAAGGAGGCCCTGATAGACGAGAGAGACCGCTTCCTTGCAACCAACATCATGACAGCTCCAGGACATAAGAAGGTTGCAGTCATAGGTGCAGGCCATGCAAACGGAATCATCAAAACAGTTGAGAAGCTGGAGAAGAAGGAGCTTTCAACAGATCTCTCCTCAATAGCACAGGCGCCCAAACCTTCCAAGGCAGGAAAGATAGCGCAGTGGATTGTTCCAATTGCCCTTATTGCAATCATAATTGGAGTGGGTTTCGCACACGGCTTCAATGAAAGTTTAAGGTATTTCCTGATCTGGGCGGGCACAAACGCAGCCACAACGGTCCTCTTCAGCATCCTTTCAAATGCACACCCACTGAACTGGCTGGTTGCGGCGATAAGCGCCCCGATTGCGGTTCTGAACCCTGCAATCGGCGTTGGAGTGGTCACTGGAATAGCAGAGGCTACGCTCAGAAAGCCTACTGTAAGGGATTTCGAGAGCCTGTCAGATGAGATCTCATCGGTCAAGGGCTGGTTCAAGAACAAGGTCCTTCACGCCTTCATGATCTTCTTCACAACAAGCATCGGAAGCATAATCGGAACCTTCGTTCTGTTCCCGATAATGCTTAAAGTATTCTGAGAAACAATTTAATTTTGACAATTCACTGAGAACCGGGCTTTGGCCCGGTTTTCTCATCTTATGTTGAAGGCGTCGCGAACTCTCTGGCAGCGCTTCAGAAGAACCCTGTTCGGCTCGAAGTTCATCGAGGCAGGAACCAAGGCCTTGTCAAAGCCCATCTCGTAGGCAGCCTTTAGCCTTCTGTCCCCGTAGTTTACAGGTCTGACCTCTCCTGCAAGGGAGAGTTCTCCGAAGCTCACCATCTTTGCAGGCAGGTTTTTCTCGCTGTATGCGGACCAGATTGCCATAGCCAGGGCAAGCTCCACAGAGACCTCGTTGACCTTGATGCCTCCAGCCACGTTGATGTAGATGTCTTTGTCTGCCAGCCTGATGCCAGCATGGCGCTCCAGGATCGCGCAGACACGCATGACCCTAGAGGAATCTATCTTGTCTGAATAAACGCGACTGTAGCCCGATTTCGCGTCCACAATCAAAGCCTGGAGCTCGACCAGAAAGGTTCGGGTTCCCTCTGTGATTGCAGTGTATGCGATGCCCGGCGGAAGCTCCGACTCCTTGCGCTCGGAGATGAAGAAGCTGGCTGGGTCCTTGACCCCTTCAAGACCCTCGTTCGTCATGACGAAGATGCCGATCTCATCAACCGATCCGAAGCGGTTCTTGGCCGCCCTTATCAGCCGTACTCCCATGGATGCCTGCTCGAAGTAGAGCACCGTGTCCACCATGTGCTCGATGATCTTCGGACCGGCCAAAGCGCCTTCCTTCGTGACATGGCCGACGAAGAAAACGGAGACTCCGATGGCCTTGCAAAGACCGACGATCTCCATGCAGCAGTTTCTGATCTGGGTCACCGATCCGGCCGTTGAAGTCAGCTCCTCGGAGGCCAGGGTCTGCAGGGAATCTATGACGGCGATCTGAGGTTTCTCGCTCTTCAGGACGGAGAGGATCCTGTCCAGCTTAGTCTCGCAGAATATGTTGATCGAACCGAGGTTCAGACCAAGTCTCTCTGCTCTCTGGCGGACCTGGCTTGCGCTCTCCTCTCCGGAGACGTACAGGACCTTTCTTCTTGAGGAGCAGCAGGCCACAACCTGCAAAAGTAAGGTTGACTTACCAATGCCCGGTTCTCCGCCAACAAGTATGGAACTTGCCCTCACGATGCCTCCGCCAAGGACTCTGTCCAGCTCCGATATTCCGCTCTCAAAACGGAACTCGGTCTCGTATGGAACGTCTGAAAGTGCTGTGGAAGAGTATTGTGAGGAATCCTTACTAACTGCTTTTCTATCCTCTATCTTCTCTTCTGTAAAAGAATTCCAAGAACCGCAGTCTGGACAACGTCCAAGCCACTTGGAACTGGTGTATCCACACTGGGAACAAACGAATTGGGATGTTGGACCTTTCATGTGAGGACTCCTTACTAAGTGTATTCTGCAGCTTTACTGGGGCATCTGCCCTTTAAGCATAGGCCATAGAACATAAAACCTGCAACATGGATTTGCGAATTTCGCAGAGCTTGTTGCAGGTCTTTGTCAGGAGGGCTGATCAATTAGAAATCAAGCAGTTCCACGTCGAAGATCAGGTATGAATTCGGTGGGATGATGCCTGGATAGCCATGGACTCCGTAGCCCAGCTCAGGTGGGATGATAAGGGTTCTCTTCTCGCCCTTTGACATGGTGACAAGAGCCTCGTTCCAGCCCTCGATGACCTGTCCGATCTGGAAGGTTGCAGGCTGTCCCCTATGGACTGAAGAGTCGAACAATCTGCCGTCGAGAAGGGTTCCCGTGTAGTGGACTGTGACCGGCTGACCATACTTCGGACAGCCCTTTCCGTCACCCTTCTTCAGGACTACATACTGCAGTCCGCTAGGGGTTCTGACAGTGTTCGGCCAGCGGTTCGAGATCTCGTTCTCAATTGCCTCGATCTCCTTTCTTCTGCGCTCCATCGCCTTCTTTGCAGAGGCCTCGACAAGGTCTGAGAAGCTCTGTTTTGTGACCTTGAAATTCTGGGCATCGGCACCGATTCTCTCGATTGTCACGTTGTTGATCTTGTCTCCTTGACGGATGGCGTTGACCACATCCTGGCCCTCCACAACACGGCCGAAAACAGCATGCTTGTCGTCCAGCCAAGGGGTCTTGACATGGGTGATGAAGAACTGGCTTCCGTTGGTTCCAGGACCTGCATTCGCCATGCTGAGAACACCTGGGCCATCGTGGCGAAGAGACGGGTCGAACTCATCCGGGAAGGAGTAGCCAGGACCGCCTGTGCCGTCACCCTTCGGACATCCGCCCTGGATCATGAAGTTGTCCACAACCCTATGGAAATTGAGTCCCTCGTAGAAGTTCTCGCCCGGGTCTTCAAGATTGAGCTCGCCTTCGACAAGGCCGACGAAGTTTGCGACTGTCATAGGGACCTTCTGGTATTCAAGTCTGAGGACGATATCGCCCTTCTGTGTATCGATTACGGCATAGAGGCCGTCCGTGTCTTTGTAGCTCATAGTTAATTCCTTATAATATAAGTATTTAGTTAAATCTGGATTCAATCGTACAGATCGTCACCAGGTGAAACAAGCTGGAAGATTCTCTCGAGTTCCTCTTCAGAGGTGAACGGGATTAGGATCTTACCCTTCTTGATTGCGCCATTCTTGTATTTTCCCTTGATCTCAACCCTGCATCCTGTGGCAGAGAGGAATTTCTCCTCCAGATAGAGGATTTCAGGGGATTTTGCATCATTTTGAGGCTGATTCTCGAACGGAAGCTTATTGATTGCCCTCTTTCCCTTGTTAAGATCAGCTGCAAGAGCCTCTGCCTGACGAACGGAAAGGTCATCATCTATTATTTTACTAAATAGCACTTCCTGGTCAGCAGGATTCTCCACACTGAGCAGAGCTCTGGCATGACCTGGTGAGAAATATCCCTTCTCCAAAGCATCAAGCATCTTCTCCGGAAGCTGAAGAAGTCTGATACTGTTGGTGATTGTAGAGCGTCCCTTACCTACTTTCTGAGCAAGCTCTTCCTGTTTAATTCCTGCCTGTGAAAGGAGATACGAGTAAGCTCTAGCCTCTTCGACAGGGTTCAGGTTCTCCCTTTGGATGTTCTCAATCAATGATACTTCCATCCTCTGGAGGTCTGTAAAGGAACGAACAATGCAAGGAACAATCTTCAAGCCAGCCATCTTTGCAGCGCGATATCTTCTTTCACCTGCAACGATGACATAGACTTCATCCGCGATTTCCTCAACAAGAATCGGTTGAAGTATTCCCTGGGATTTAATCGAGGCACTCAACTCCTCCAAAGCGGCTTGATCAAAGATCTTTCTAGGCTGGTTTGGATTCGGTTTGACCTTATCAATGTCAATTTCCATGATTTTGGAACCGGTTTCCTCGAGTTTTTTCACTTCATAAGTTGAATATTCATCAATAAGGGAGTTAATTCCCCTTCCTAATCCATGTTTTTTAATTGGCACGGCTTAAAACCTCCTTTGCAAGTGCAGCATACGCCTTTGCACCAGAGCAGCTGTTATCATATGCATTTATAGGCAATCCATGAGATGGAGCCTCGCTCAAACGCACATTTCTAGGGATTTTCGTCTCAAAAACAAGATCCTTGAAGTAAGTTGTGATGTCTTCAACGACTTCATTGTTGAGATTTGCACGCTTGGAATACATTGTGAAGACAATTCCAAGTACCTCAAGACCAGGATTCAGGTGTTTTTTGACGGAATTAACCGTTCTAAGCAGCAAATTCAAGCCTTCCATTGCGAAATATTCACACTGCATAGGAATCACAACACTGTCTGCCCAGCAAAGAGCATTCATTGTCACCAGATCCAATGCTGGAGGACAATCCGCAAAGATGAAATCAAATTCAGTATCAAGAGGAGCAAGAGCATCCCTCAAAAAGAACTCTCTATCTTCTTCATCGACCAGCTCAATGGCCAGTCCAGCCATATTTATACCGCCACTAAGGCAGAAAAGCCCTTCTACAGGTGTTGTCTGAACAGCAGAAATATCAGCTTCACCAGCCAAAAGCTCATAAATACCAGGTTTTGAGGTGTCAGCAGATACAGAACTGGACATATTTCCCTGCGAATCAAGATCTACAAGAAGAACCTTGTACCCTTCTCTTGCCAGGGCAGAACCAACATTAACGGCAGTGGTAGTCTTTCCCACACCACCTTTCTGATTCAAATAAATTATTTTCTTAGCCTGCATAAAATCAATATAAAACAAAAAAACTTAAAAGTCACCATAATATTGACTTATTAATCGCCTTAATCTAAATTTAATGGCAGGAGGACGACTGAGCGATGGAAGATCTAGAGAGCAAAGTAGTCGAAGCAATCAAATATGTCAGACCATCCCTCCAGAACGACGGTGGAGATATCGAATTCGTTAAATTGGAAGGCTATAAGGTCTATGTTAGGCTCCAGGGCGCCTGTGCTGGCTGCATGATGGCAGAAATGACCCTTAAGAATGGAGTTGAAAGAATGTTGAAGTATAATGTTGACGACAAACTTGAGGTTGTCGACCTTACACTTGAAGAAAGATAGCGTTTCACGTGAAACACTCAACCGGGCTTCGGCCCGGTATTTTTTTACCTTTATGCCCCAGATATCTATCCAAACATCTCCCAGAATCCAAAAACAGCGTTTCACGTGAAACATTTTGATAAAAGACCTACTATTACAGCTCAGAAACAAAAGAATGCACCACAGAACAGTATTATTGATTAATCAGAGAAACTTTTTCTTCAAAAAATCTTCGCTATATCAATTTTTTTAAAAATTAATTCAAAAACAAAAATCATAAATTCTGTTTAGCAATTTTAGTTTCGTACATTTTCTGTTTTTCTTATAAATCCACCTTAAAAGCGTTTCACGTGAAACATTGATTGTTATTTTTTTTCTTTGGGATCCAGAGATTTTCTTTTCTGAAAGTTTCCCTCTCTGTCTTTCTCTTCTTTTTCTCTTTTCTTCTTTGTCTCAAAAAATGGTTGTTGATGTTTCACGTGAAACGTTACCGAGGGAGAAGACAGGTTAGTTCGACAATGGATCTGCTTTCGTTTGGGTCTTTCTTGCCTTGGTCCCTTACCTGGTCTTTTCAGTTTTTGGATTTTACTTGGTTCAATTTTTGAAATTTCCCGGAAACAACAAAAAACCGCATTCCAGGGGTCTAGAATGCGGTTTTTGTGGGTTGTTACTATACATAGTAACAGAATGATTTGGACTTTTAGGACCCTTTTTTGTTAATTCTGCTCCTCTTCTGGAGTTGTGGTTTCAGGGGCTTCCTGAGTCGTTCCGAGTTCGGCTGTGTTGCTATCGACCGGGGTCTCTTCCTCCTCTGGCTCGTCCTCCTGATAGTCGGTCACTGTCATTGCCACGATGTAGTCGTCATCGGTTTTCATCTTGAATACATTGACTCCTGCAGCGCTTCTTCCCTGGTTGGAAATGCCGTTGACGTGGGTCCTTATCGTCTGTCCTTTCTTGGTGATGCAGACGACATCATTTTCATCGTTAACTCCAAGTGCAGAAACAAGATACGTATCATCTACAAGCTTGTAGATAGTCTGTCCGTTGGTACCTCTTCCATGTCTCATGAAGAGGTTGAACTCGACCTGTTTTCCCTTGCCCTGGTTGGTCACCAGAATGATTGTCTTGTCATCCTCGACCTTGACCAGACCGACGATCTCATCACCTTCAGCAAGGTTCATGCCGCGAACTCCACGTGCCGGACGACCCATGACTCTGACATCATCGACGCTGAATCTGAGTCCCTTTCCGTTTCTGGATACCAGCATGGCCTCATCGCCTTCGTTGACGAACAGACATTTGACCAGTGAATCGCCCTCATCAAGAGTGATTGCCCTGATTCCGTTCTTCCTGCCGTTGATGAAGTCATTGAGCTTGACCTGCTTCACGACGCCGTTCTTTGTTGCCATGAGGATGCTCTTGGTCTCATCGAACTCCTTGAAGTCGATGATTGCCGAGATGCTCTCGCCATCCTCGATCTTAGGAAGGACAGCCTTGATGTTGACTCCCTTACCGACCTTCTGGCCCTCTGGAAGCTCCCAGACCTCAAGGCAGAATGCCTTTCCGTAGTTTGTGATGAACAGGATATGGTCATGGGAGAAGGCTGAGAACAGGTGCTCGACGAAGTCCTCATCTCTGAGAGCTGCGCCCTTGACGCCCTTTCCTCCGCGTCCCTGGGACTTGTATTCATCGGCTGAGACACGCTTCACGAAGCCCTTGTTTGTTATGACTACGACAACTTCCTCCTTCTTGATGAAGTCCTTGTCCACAAGACCGTCGACCTCACGGGTCTCGATAATTGTGCGTCTGTCATCACCGTAGTCTGCAGAGAGCTGCTGAATCTCAAGCTCGACCTCATGGAGCATCTTCACCTCATCGGAGAGAAGCTCCTTGTAGAAGGCGATCTTGACCTCGAGCTCATTCAACTCATCGATGATCTCTTGGGTCTCCATGTGGCTGAGTCTTCCAAGTCTCATCTGGATGATTGCGTTAGCCTGCTTGTCGGAGAGTCCGAAGGTGGCCTGCAGATTGGTTGAGGCCTCATCGTTGTTGGCGCTCTGCTTGATGATCTCGATGACCTGGTCGATGTTCTCAAGACCGATCTTCAGACCAAGCAGAATGTGCTCTCTCTCCTGTGCCTTGGCAAGGTCAAACTTTGTCCTTCTTGTTGTGACGTCCTTCCTGTGCTCAAGGTAGTAGTAAAGCATATCCTTGAGTGTCAAGCATTTAGGTCTGCCTTCAACAAGAGCTAGGTTGTTGACGTTGAAGTTGCACTGGAGCTGTGTGTTCAGGAACAGATGGTTCACAGCGATCTCTGGAACAGCATCCTTCTTGAGCTCGATTACAATTCTGATTCCATCACGTCCGGACTCATCTCTGATCGTTGAGATGTCCTTAAGAACATCGTCCTTTCTGAGCTCGTCGATATGCTTGACCAGCTCGGCCTTGTTGACCTGGTAAGGGATCTCTGTGAAGACGATGGACTCGTGTGTCTTGTGGTCCTCGATGTGGTAGACGCCGCGCATGACGATCTTTCCACGACCTGTCTCGAAGGCATCACGTATTCCCTTGACACCGCAGATCTTGGCGGCAGTAGGGAAGTCAGGTCCCTTGATGTAGTTCATCAACTCAGGGGTTGTTATGTCCGGATTCTCGATCATTGCACACAGTGCATCGCAGATCTCACGAAGGTTGTGTGGTGGCATGTTGGTTGCCATTCCGACTGCAATACCGCTTGTTCCGTTTGCAAGAAGGAACGGGAAACCTGCTGGAAGAACCTCAGGCTCCTTCAGGGACTCATCGAAGTTAGGGACCATGTTGACGGTCTCTTTGTCGATGTCCTGGAGCATGAGCTCACCCATCTTGGCCATCTTGGCCTCTGTGTATCTGTATGCTGCTGGTGGATCACCATCGATTGAACCGAAGTTTCCCTGTGGCTTGATGACAGGGTAGCGCATCGAGAAGTCCTGTGCCAGACGGACAAGGGCATCGTAGACCGATGCGTCTCCGTGTGGGTGGAACTTACCGAGAACGTCTCCAACGGTACGTGCACACTTCTTGAAGGATCCGGTGCTCTTGATGCCCAGGTCATACATATCGTACAGGATTCTCCTGTGGACAGGCTTGAGACCATCACGCACATCTGGAAGTGCACGGCTGACTATGACTGACATTGCATAGTCGAGATAACTCTTTCTCATCTCCTCCGAGAGGTCTGAGACAAGTACTCTGCTTTTGATTTCCTCTTCCATTTATAACCTCCCGTCAAGCATCGATCTGTGCATAAGTTGCATTCTGCTCGATGAAGTCGCGCCTTGGCTCGACCTCCTCACCCATAAGAGTGGAGAACACCTGGTCTGCCTCTACCGCGTCGGAGAGGTGAACCTGTCCGATGAACCTTGTCTCAGGGTTCATTGTGGTCTCCCAAAGCTGCTCAGGGTTCATTTCACCAAGACCTTTGTAGCGCTGGATCTTCACGTTCTTCGAATCAGACTCGCTCTCGCCGTGGTCTGCAAGGATCTTTGCCTTGTCATCGTCATTGAAGGCGTAGTAGTCCTTTCCCTTGATGGCGATCTTATAGAGAGGAGGCATTGCGAAGTACACATAACCTGCGTCGATGAGAGGTCTCATGTATCTGAAGAAGAAGGTGAGAAGCAGTGTTCTGATATGAGATCCGTCGACATCAGCATCAGCCATGATGATTACCTTATGGTATCTGGCCTTTGTGACATCGAAGTTTGCACCAAGTCCTGCTCCGATGGAGTCGATGACAGGCTGGAGCTTGTCATTTCCTTCAACCTTGTCCTCACGGGTCTTCTCGACGTTAAGCATCTTTCCCCAGAGAGGGAGGATCGCCTGGATTGTTCTGTCACGCCCTTGCTTGGCGCTTCCACCTGCAGAATCTCCCTCCACGATGAAAATTTCGCACTTTGACGGGTCTTTCTCGCTGCAGTCGGCAAGTTTTCCAGGAAGACTTACTCCGCCCTTTTTACGGGCGTTCTCGCGTGCCTTCTTGGCTGCGATTCTTGCCTTGGAGGAGGCGACCGTCTTCTGGAGAAGGATGAGAATCTGATCCGGATGCTCGTCGAAATAGTCGTTAAGTTTCTGATATACAAAACTATACACGATTCCCTGGACGTAGGAGTTACCAAGCTTCATCTTGGTCTGGCCTTCGAACTGAGGGTTTGTGATCTTGACGGAGACGACTGCGCTGAGACCTTCACGGACGTCGGAGTTGAAACCTTCCTTGAAGTCCTCCGACTCGAAGAAAGCCTCTGCATTCTTGTTCTTTCCTACCAGTTCCTTCATGTGGTTCTGGAGCTGGTTCTTGAAGCATGCAACAAGGCCGCTTGTGAATCCGATGAGATGCTTTCCACCTTCACGTGTGTTGATGTTGTTTGCGAAGGTGTGGATGTTCTCGTCGAATCTGTCGTTGTACTGAAGCGAGAACTCGACAATTGCAGCACCGTTGTCGTTCTCTCTCTCACCGCTGAAGTAGATTGGCTCTGTTCCCTCAGGGATGATCTTCTTGTTCTTGTTGATGTAGGAGACGAAGTCCTTTATTCCGCCTTCGAAGTGGAATACCTTCTCCTCCGGGACCTCTTCTCTGTTGTCGATGGCCGTGATGACGATGCCCTTGTTCAGGAAGGCAAGCTCTCTGAAACGCTCGCAGAGAACGTTGAAGTTGAAGTCATCACCTTCCATGATGGAGGTGTCCGGATGGAACTTGATGGTCGTTCCTCTCTTCTCGGTGGTGCCAACCTTGGCCACAGGGGCCACAGGCTCGCCGAAATGGTACTCCTGCTGATACATGTCAGGAGCACGGTGAACCGTTGCCACAAGGTGGTCTGAGAGTGCGTTTACAACGCTGACACCGACGCCGTGGAGTCCGCCGGAGACCTTATAGGCTCCGCCGTTGAACTTTCCACCTGCGTGGAGGTGACAGAGTGCAACCTCAAGGGTCGAGATCCCCTCTGTTGGATGGATGTCTACAGGGATGCCTCTTCCGTTGTCCTCAACGGTGACGTAGTTTCCCTTGTCTATTGTGACCTTGATGGTGTCGCAGTATCCGGCCACGGCCTCATCAATGGAGTTGTCAATAACCTCATAGACCAGATGGTGAAGTCCATCAGGACCTGTTGATCCTATGTACATACCAGGTCTTACACGGACGGCCTCAAGTCCCTTAAGGACCTGGATGTTTTCACCCGTGTACTCTGCAGAGGTATGAGCAAGGTTGTTCATTTCCTCTTCGTTGATGTTCTCTTCATTCATTAATGATAATCCTTAAGATGTTTTAGAATATTTTAATAATATATAAATTAGTGAAAGTTTACAATATCACGGAAATCTAAAATACGTCAAAATTGAAGCTATATTCATATTTTCGAGGCCCAAGTTTTGTTGCATTCGCCTTGAAAACGACTGCTTTCCAAGTTAATATATTCGTTACGAGGTATTTTGAAATGACAGAGGAACTTTGGAACAGGACTATAAATCAGATAAAGGAATCATTGCCGGAGAACGAATTTTCCTCATGGTTCACCCGTCTGTCATTCGGATCCGAGAATGACGGGAAGGTCACTCTTTACGTTCCTTCCGCCTTTGTCAGGGACAGATTCGAGTCTGCCTACAAAGTTCTCATAGAGAACACCTTAAGTGAGCTTGGCGAGGCTGATTATTACGTCACCTTCGAGATCAGGAAGGGTTCACAGGCTTCAAATACCGACCAGAAGAAGGAGAAGGCATTTTCACAGCCTGCGGCAGAAAAGAAGCCTTCAGAGCAGAGGACCAGACAGACATCATCAAAGAATTCCGAAGACAGCACATTGAATGCAGCCTATACCTTCGATTCCTTCATTCCTGGAGACAACAGCAACTTCGCTTACAGTGCCTGTATGGCAATAGCTAAGAATCCGGGTTCGGCATACAATCCATGTTTATTATATGGAGGAGTAGGTCTTGGAAAGACTCATCTCATCCAGAGCATCGGCAACTATCTCAAGGAGAACACTAAACTTAAGGTCTCTTATGTCACTGCAGAGAACTTCACAAACGAGTACATCCAGTCTCTTAACGACAAAAACCCTCAACAGTTCAAGAACAAGTACAGAAAAGTGGCCGTTCTGCTGATAGACGACATCCATTTTCTCCAGGGAAAGCAGGGAGTCCAGCAGGAGTTGTTCAACACATTCAACGACCTGTATGAGACCGGGCGCCAGATAGTTTTCACCTGTGATAGACCTGTAGAGGAGCTGAAGGACATCTCGGATCGTCTCAGAAGCAGGTTCGAGAGAGGTCTTAACATAGATCTTCTTCCACCTAACTACGAGACAAGGGTCGCAATTCTGAGAAAGAAGTGCCAGGAGAAGGGTGTTGAGTTCAGCAACGAGGTCATCGACTACATTGCAACTAACATCTCAAGCAACGTCAGAGCCCTTGAGTCATGCCTCACAAAGCTCATTGCATACAGCGAGCTTCTCCACAAGGACATCTCACTTGAGACTGCCAAGGAGCAGCTCAGACACATAATCAGCTCTAACAACGACACAAGCGGTATATCAATAGATATGATAATCAAGGTCGTTGCAAACTACTTCAATGTCTCCGCCTCAGACATTAAGGGAAAGAGCAAGAACCAGAGCGTGGTGCTTCCAAGACAGATTGCAATGTTCCTCTGCAGAAACATGACTGACTTCTCAACGACGGAGATAGGATACGAGTTCGGCGGAAAGAACCACACAACAGTCATGTACAACGTGCAGAAGATGGAGGCAAGGCTGAACTCAAGCGAGAAGGACATAAACAACGTCATAGAGAAGCTTGAAACCCAGATAAAGCTGGAATCAAGAAAATAATCCTGTTTGCTGGTTGTTCATAACCTGTGCATTTCAGTGCTTCCGATGTCAATTCAGAAAGTTCTGAAAAGTTATGAACAGGTTGTGAACAAGCATTTCAGAAATTGAGTGCTAAATATAACCCCGTGCCATAAAGAATTGTTGGTTTTTGGACATTTTTCGTGGTATTATTATGATGATTAAAAGAAGATGATTATCTAAAAACAATCATCGACTAGGAGATGGTTATGAAATTTGTATGTCAGAAAAACGCGATTGTTAAGGAACTTTCAAACGCACTTGACTTCACATCACAGAGAAACACGATTGCAATCTATGCAAACGTCTGTCTTTCACTTGAAGGTAACAACCTCACCATCAAGGCGACCGACCAGAAGATGAGCTATGTCTCTGAGATGGTCGTTGAGGGAATGCAGGACGGAAGCACAACAGTCGTCTGCGACAAATTCCTCAATATCATCAAGAACCTTCCGGAAGACTGCAACATCATCTTCGAGGATGTTGACGAGAAGATAAAGATCAATGCAGAGGGAACCTCAATCGAGTTCAAGCTCAGAACCATCGAGGCTTCTGCCTTCCCAAGCCTTTCCTTCGGTGATGAGAACGGATACTTCAGAGTCTCACAGAAGGACTTCACTGACATGATCAACCAGGTCATCTTCGCTGTCAGCGATGACGAGTCAAAGTACGCAATGAACGGAGCTCTCCTTGAGAAGGACGGAAACGGACTTGTCATGGTAGGAACCGACGGAAGAAGACTTTCATACATCAACAGACAGCTTGAGGGTGAGATTCCAGACTTCCCTAAGGCAACCATTCCTAGCAGATTCCTCAATGTGATCAGAAAGCTTTCAGTAGGTGAGGGTGACTTCGATGTCAATGTCGAGGCAAATTCAATCTCACTTAGATTCGGAAGCTGCACAATCTCCTCTTCACTGATCAAGAACGACTTCCCTGCATACAAGAGAGTCATTCCAGAGAACCAGAGCAGAGTCTGCATTGTGAACATCGAGGATCTAAGCAATGCAATCAAGAGAGTCTCACTCCTGGTCGAGAGCAAGTACAAGAAGCTTGTCATGGAGTTCGATGAGAACAAGCTGACAATCTATTGTGACGAGAGCGATGTCGGAGCCGGAAGAGAGGAGATCGCCTGCAAGTACGAGGGTGAGCCTCAGAGATGTGCAATGAACTACACCTACCTTCTCAGTCCGCTCAAGGTCATGGACGGAACAGAGGCCAGAATCGAGTTCAGCGAGCCTGGCAGACCATTCACCGTCAAGTCAGAGCCTGAGAGGGACTACCTGCATGTCATCATGCCGATGAACCTCAACTGACAGAACTAGATGTTGATTAAGAGACTGGTTCTGGATGGGTTTCGAAACATCCAGGACCATGAGATAGACACAGCAGCCAAGCAGATAATACTCACAGGAGAGAACGGGCAGGGAAAGACAAACCTGCTCGAAGCTGTCTATATACTCTGCTACGGTACATCCTTCAGAACCCAAAATCTCAAGGATGACATAACCTATGGCAATGATCATTTCTACATCAGCCTTGTCTTCGAGGACTCCCAAGGTCTGGACAGGAAGGTTGAAATCTCTTTCGACTCCGGAAAGAAGCACATAAAGATCGACAACAAGGAGATCCGCGACAGAAAGGAGCTGATCTACTGCCTTCCATGCATAGTATTCTCACATGATGACATCGAGTTCGTCCGTGGTGAGCCTGAGAACAGAAGAAAGTTCTTCGACCAGACCATGACCATGTACGATCCTGTCTTCTTCGATGACCTGAGAAGATACAAGATGGTCCTGAAGCAGAGAAACGCTGCAATAAAAGACCAGAGATACGAGCTTCTTGACATCTACGACCAGAAGCTTGCCATGTATGGAATCCCTATCATCAAGGCAAGGTCAAAGGTATGTGCCTCTTTCTCTGCACTTTTTCCTGACATCTACAACGCTGTGACTCAGATGGACAGTGGAATAGACATCAAGTACAGACCATCCTGGGGAGAGGACCTAAGTGTAGATGACATTCTCCAGAAGCTTCTCGAACAGAGGGAAGTGGACAGGAAGATGAACACCACAACCAGCGGCCCTCACCGTGACAGATTCATACTCACAGACAGAAACGGCCTCTTCATCAATTCCGCATCGACCGGACAGATGAGGCTTTCATCCCTTGTCTTCAGGTCGGCCCAGGCCTCCTTCTACAGACAGAAGACGGGTGAGAATCCTATATTCCTTATAGATGATGTCCTTCTTGAGCTTGATTCACAGAAAAGAGCAAGATATCTCTCATATCTAGGACATTATAATCAGGCCTTCTTTACCTTTCTGCCGGAAGAGAAGTACTTTGGATCTCTCTTTGACATAAACGGCAGTGATGTGAAACGATACAAGGTAGTCGAAGGAAGGTTCATAAATGAAGACTGAAGAGAAGAAACCTAAGACAAGAAGGCAACCTCTGAGGAATAAGGACAACTACAACCGTCTGGAACCAGAGGATCCCATCTCCGGAGAAGCCTACTTCGACCAGGTTCTTGACAGGTTCGACATAGACCTCGGAAACCCTTCAAACCAGATTTTCATTCACTGGAACGAGCTTGTAGACCCTTCGATTGCAGAGCATTCACGGCCTCAGAAGCTGAAGGATGGTGTTCTTTATCTGATATGCGACCATCCCTCAAGGGCCTCCTATATAAGGCTCAACGCCAGGGAGATAGTCAAAAGCATAAAGGGTGTGTATCCCGAAGTTGATTTGAAGAAAATAGTTACAAGAATCCGCTACTGATTATCACCACTTGACGAAAGACAAATATTGTATTTATACTCAAGTGCTCAGATTGCGTTCATGGAACGTGGTCTAAAAAACGAAAATCCCGCTTTAAGCGATTATATGGAGATAAAACCATGAGTTACAAAGGCAAGAGAACCTATCAGCCAAGTAAGATTAAGAGAAACAGAAAGTTTGGATTCAGAGCCCGCATGGCAACAAAGGGCGGTCGTTTGGTACTGGCAAGAAGAAGAGCTAAGGGCAGACACAGTCTCACAGTCTCTGATGAGAAGAAGCCTTACTAAGAAGCAGATAATCAGATCAAAAGCAGAAATTGACAACGTCTTCAAAGCAGGAAAAAGAGCATCTCTTTCCTGCTTTAAGTTGTATGTGGCAAAGAACTGCCTTGAGTACAGCAGGATGATTGTCATCCCTGCAAGACACTATGGAAATTCAGTCCAGAGAAATCTCATCCGACGTCAGGTAAAGGAAATCTGGCGAACAAACCAGGATAAGTTACCCTCTGGTCTGGATTTTGTTGTCATTGTGTACCCGATGCGCAAGGCAGAGACCACTTTTGAGAACAAGCAGAAAACTTTACTCGAGCTTTTCATGAAAACCATCCCACTTGATGGATGATTTTCTGTTTTTATCTGATCCAGGAGTAAAAGATGGATAAGAAAACAATTCTTGCAATAGTGCTGGTTGTAATAGTTATTACGGTCAGCATGACTATACAGACAATGTTCTTCTCTCCGAACACCGCTGACACCACAGCAAACACAGCAACAACGGCAACACCGACTGCTGATGTTACAACTGATGGTACACAGTCAACGGAGAGCAGCATAAACGAAGAGGAAGTGAAGGCAATTGCTGTTTCCACTACGAACAACAGCACCGAGCAGTTCGTATTTGAGACAGACCTCTACACAATCACCTTTGATCCAGTCGGCGCAAGCATCTCATCACTGATGTTGAAGGAGCATGCAGCTGCAGACGGAGAAAGGGTCGACATGATATTCAGAGGTGAGAATGACAACAATGCATTCCTCATGTACTGGGGTGACGACAAAACCAATCCGATTCTTGATGCATTCAGCTACACCGTCGACGGCCAGAAGGTCATCTTCAGCAACAGCTACAAGGATGCCAACGGCAAGAGCTTCACAATCGTGAAGACATTCGAGTTCAAGGATGGTGAGTACCTCTTCGCAGTCACTGTGGATATCCTTGGTGATGGTGACTTCGGTGGCCTGAACACCAATGGATATGCTTATACTTTGGCATATGAGCCACAGGTAGGCCCTGCTTTCACTCAGATGAAGAACAGCGCCTATGATTATAGAAGAGTGTATGTGGACATGTACAAGAACAATGGAAAGCTCAAGAAGTCAACGGTCAAGTTCTCCAATGGAACCTACCAGACAACAAACCAGCTCCAGTGGATCAGCGTCACAAGCAAGTACTTCACAGTAGTTGCACTGCCTGAGGACAACACACTCTCCTACAAGTACAGCGCAAAGCAGAGCACAGACGGTGACATCGCACAGAGCGACAGCCTGTACGTCTCACGTCCGGCTACAAGTGGAAGCACAGAGGATACCATCTACTTCTATGCAGGTCCTCAGCTTAAGGCATACCTTACATCCTACTACAGTGGAATGGACAATTCCTGGGGACTCAGAAATACAAATCTTGATGATGCAATGGAAGCAGGATCAATGTTCAGCTGGCTTGAGAACATCCTGAAGTGGTGTCTCAACATTCTGTACAAGATCATTCCGAACTATGGTGTTGGAATCATCCTCCTTACAATAATCATCAAGATTCTCCTGTGGCCGCTGACAAAGAAGAGCACAGCATCAACAGCAAAGATGGCAGCACTGCAGCCTCAGCTGAAGGAACTCCAGGAGAAGTACAAGGACAATCCTCAGAAGCTCAACCAGGAGACTGCAGCCCTCTACAAGGAGGCAGGTGCAAGTCCAATGGGTGGATGTCTTCCGATGCTGCTCCAGTTCCCGATCATCATTGCAATGTACGGACTGCTCAACAAGCACTTCGAGCTCCGCGGTGCAATGTTCATCCCTGGCTGGATCACAGACCTGTCAGTTCCTGAGACGATAGCAACTCTTGGATTCAACCTTCCGTTCCTTGGAAACGAGATCCACCTCCTGCCGATTCTCTACACAGTCAGTATGATCTTCTCAATGAAGATTACACAGGCTCAGCAGGGTGGTTCAAACCAGCAGGGCAAGGGAATGACAGCATTCATAACATACGGAATGCCGATACTGTTCTTCTTCATGCTGTACAGCGCACCTTCCGGACTTCTTCTCTACTGGTCAGCACAGAACGTCCTCTCCATGGCCCAGCAGTTCTACACGAACGCAAAGACCAAGAAGGACCCTGATGCCTTCGTAAGCAAGAAAAAGAAGCAGCAGTCAGAGGATGCCAAGGTTCCTGAGGCAGTCAGAAAGTATCAGGAGAAGCTCAAGAGACTTGAGGAAGAGAAGGCCCGCCAGCAGAAGGAAGCGGCAAAGAACAAGAAAAAATAATTCGAGGCAGAGATATATATGACTAGAGATTTTGAAGGTAAGACAGAGCAGGATGCCATCAATCAGGCTATTGAAGCCCTCCATATCGAGCGCGAGGACTTTGATGTAGAGATTCTGGACAATGGTCGCAGAGGTCTTTTCAAGAAGGCCAACGTTAAGATCCGTGTCCACATCGACAGCAGCATCGAAGAGGAGGAGCCACAGGCTCCATATGAGGCTGATGAACAGCCGACCGAGGAAGCGGACTACAACGACTATGATGATGCAGAGGAGGAAGAGGACCTCGAGCCGAACGAGGAGCTTGAGAGCCAGGTCTGTGCATTCATCGACGAGATGGTCGCCCACATGGGATATGAGAGCAAGACAACGGTCTCTTCCCGCAAGGGCAAGAAGGTCAACCTTGACATCGCATCCGATGACAGCAACATCATCATTGGAAGAAAGGGCAAGAACCTCGATGCAATCCAGGTGCTTGCAAATGTGTTCGCAGGAAAGATCGACAATGACCGCAAGATCATCGTCGACAGCGAAGGCTACAGAATCCGCCACGAGGAGCAGATCATCAAGAATGCATACAGAACTGCAATGCAGGTCAGAAAGACCGGAAGATCACGCCTCCTTGAGCCTATGAATCCGTACGAGAGAAGACTTGTGCACACAGCTCTTAACGATGTCACAGGCATCGAGACAAAGAGCGAGGGAGAGGGTCTCTACAAGCAGGTGCGCGTCATCAGCAAGAGAAAGAGATACTGATCCTAAAAAAATTAAGAGAGTTGAAGAAGGGATTGTCATGAAGGCAGTCCCTTCATTTTTTTAGGCAGGTGATTTAGAATCACAGCAGGAAGCAGCCAATGAGGAAGAGCATAAAGACAGGTTATCTTATTGCAGCGCTATGCGTAGCCATAGCCTTCCTTGTCGCTGTCCTTGCCCTTGCAAAGTCAGAGGAGAACCACTACGCAGATATACAGCTCTCTGCTGCCAAGAGGATGGCTGAGGCAGAGGAATACCTGAAGTCGAAGATCCAGGAGAAGGGTATAGAGGTCCAGGAGAATGACCTCAACAAGACCTACCTGATTGGTCCTGACTACACAGAGCTTACAACAACCCTGGGCAACCTTGAGGCCAAGAGGACAAGCCTGGACCCGAACTTCGCAGCCGCAATGGTCAGATACTATCAGCAGGCGGGACTAAAGAAGGGGGACATCGTAGCAATAGGTTCCAGCGGATCCTTTCCCGCCCTTGCAATGGCTACAGTGATAGCTGCAAAGGAGTACGGCCTCAAGACAAAGGTCATAGCAAGCCTTGGAGCCTCCACCTATGGTGCGACAAGGGTTGAATTCAACATCTTCGATTTCCTTATTTGCCTAAGGGACGCAGGCTATGCTGACTTCGAGCTCCTTGCAGTCTCCCGCGGTGGCGAGCATGACTACGGAGAGGGTGCCATGGAAGGTCTTCTGTTCGAGGGCTCCAAGGAGTTGACCTACAACATCTGCCAGACTGTGGCAAACGAGACAGGAGCAGAGTACCTTGTCTATGACAGTCTCGTGGACAACGTAAGCAGAAGACTTGAGCTCTATGGTGACATTGACATGTTCGTCAACGTCGGCGGTGCAGCGGCGAACAGCGGAGCCGGCATGACAGGTCACAGCTTCCCCTATGGCCTTGTGCTTGAAAGGCAGATCCTCCCTAACGTAGAGGTAAAAGGTCTCTGCTACGAGTATTCTGCAAAGGGAATCCCTGTTCTGAACCTTCTGAATGTTAAGCAGCTGGCGGCGGAGAACGGCATAACCTTCGATCCGGTGCCTCTTTTAGAACCCGGGGACAGCGGTGTCTACTCAGAGACCAGATACAGCCTTGTGCTGATCATTCTGGGGATAGTAAGCACCACTGCCATACTTGTAGTTGGAGCTGTTCTCTCAAGAAAAAAGAGATAGTCTGCTCTTTGTTTACTTGCCGAAAAATATGATGTAAAATTTAACATCAGATTTTTGGAGGTGACAATGCCTAACATCAAACCAATATCCGATTTCAGAAACTACTATGATGTCTTCGCTGAAGTCCATGAGAACGAACCCGTCTACGTCACAAAGAACGGAAGGGGCATGTATGTGGTCTCCACAATTGACGAGTATGAGGAATACCAGAGGCTCAAGGCTGCCATGTGGCTCAAGGCTGAACTGGAGCGGACAGAGAAAAGGGATGAAAGGGAAGGTCTTCTTTCAGAGGATGAATTGAAGGAGAGGCTCAACATCAAATGAGGATTCTTTATTCAAGGGATTTCGAGGAAGACCTGAGGAGTATAATCGACTACATCTCGGACAAGCTTCAGAACAGAAAGGCTGCGGATGATCTTTTGAAAAGGATCTTCGAAGATACTTCCAGATTGAAGGAGAGTCCATATATTGGAATTCCTCTTTCTTCTTTGTTCCAGACGAGTAACTCTTGGCAGTATAGAAGAATAGTTGTAGGCAACTACATTGTGATATATAGATTTTCTTCAGACGTTATAGTTGAAAGGGTCTTCTACGGTAGAAGGGACTATATCAAGTACTTGTTTTCAGAAGATGAAAATGATGTTCTATAAAGGTTTTAATAAATGAAAAAAGCAAGATATTTAATCATTATAAGCCTTCTTTTGTTGGTTTTATTGCTTTGCTCCTGCAATCAGGACGACAGTGTGAGCAAAGGCTCCTATGAAAACATGTATGCCCACCTTGTCCAGATGTGGGCCTACAACGTCCAGAACGGCGACGGCACAGCGAAAATAGCCTTCTACGGTGATTCAAGGGTTGCAGGAGCCGACTGGTATTCCTCCTATCCTGACTATGATGTGGTGAACCTTGGCATCGGCGGCGACAAGGTCGAGCAGACCCTTACCAGACTTTCCCTTCTTGATGCCTATGAGGTGAAGTACTGCTTCCTTGCAATAGGCGGGAACAACGCCCTGAGCGACAGCTTCGACGCTGCCTCGTTCCGCACAAACTACGACAAGCTTCTGACAGAGCTTGGGAACAGGAACATCACAGTCTATGTGAACACCGTAGCAGGCGTGACGAAGGCAAGGGCCTCTGAAAGCAAGAAGAACGCCAAGAAGAGCAACAACATCAAGACGGTGAACTCAATAATCACGGAGCTTGCCACCGCCCACAACATGGAGATCATCGACATGGCAAGTCTAATGAACGACTCCGACGGTTATCTCAAGGACCAGTATGCATACTCGGACGGAGTGCACTTCAGCGATGCCGGAAACCAGTATTGGTTCGACACCCTAGAGTCCTATGTCAAGGCGGCCAACGAGGCCCTCTGACCAGAACCTTGCCGATTGAACACCTTTTTATTAAATTTGACAGGATTTCTGAGATTATTTTTTCTGGAGGAGAAACATGGAAAGAAAGCAGTTCAAGACAGAGGTCTCGGATCTTCTGCATCTGATCATTCACTCACTCTACTCACATAAGGAGATCTTCCTTCGCGAGCTGGTGTCCAACGCATCCGATGCTCTGGACAAGCTCAAGTACAAGACACTCGTGGATGGAAAGGCCGTCGACGGCGAGCTGAGAATCGACATCAGCTTCACAGAGGGCGACAAGCGCACACTCACAATCTCCGACAACGGTATTGGAATGACACACGACGAGCTGAACGAGAACCTGGGTACCATCGCCCATTCCGGCACAAAGCACTTCCTGGCCAACCTGACAAACGACCAGAAGAAGGACAGCAACCTGATCGGACAGTTCGGAGTAGGCTTCTATTCAGCCTTCATGGTCGCAGACAAGGTCGAGGTCATCTCAAAGGCATACGGCGAGGAGCAGGCCTACAAGTGGGTCAGCGACGGAAGAGAGAAGTACACCATCGAGGAGGCAGAGAGGGAAGGCTGCGGAACAACCATCATCCTGCACCTGAACGACGAGGGCAAGGAGTTCGGAAACCGCTGGCAGATCGAGAACCTCATCAAGCAGTACAGCGACCACATCGCATATCCTATCTACCTGGCCTATGACCAGAACACCTACGATGACAAGTACAACGTCACCGGCACAGAGCACAAGGTCGAAAAGATCAACAGTGCAGCAGCACTCTGGGCAAGAAGCAAGAGCGAGCTCAAGGAGGAGGACTACAACGACTTCTACAAGAACTCCTACTACGACTCAGAGAACCCTCTTTTCTACATCCACACAAAGGCTGAGGGCGCAACCGAGTACACAACGCTGTTCTTCATCCCTGCAAAGGCTCCGTTCGACATGTACCACGCAGACTACAAGCCGGGCGTCAAGCTCTACGTCAAGCGAGTCTACATCACAGACGATGATAAGGAGCTCCTGCCTACATACCTTCGCTTTGTCCGCGGAATCATCGACAGCGAGGACCTGCCACTGAACGTCTCGAGAGAGATCCTTCAGCAGAACAGGGTCATGACAACAATCAGAAACGCTTCAGTTAAGAAGCTTCTCGGCGAGTTCAAGAAGATCGCCGACCAGAACCCTGAGCTCTACACCAAGTTCATCGATCAGTACAACAGACCACTCAAGGAAGGTCTCTACCAGGACTACGCAAACCGCGATGAACTGCTTGAGCTCGTACGCTTCAAGAGCACAGCAGTCGACGGCTACACCTCTCTTGCAGCCTACAAGGAGAGGATGGTCACAGACCAGAAGGGAATCTACTACATCACAGGTTCCGATGAGAACGCACTCAAGAGCTCACCGCTTCTTGCAACCTTCAAGGAGAAGGGAATCGAGGTTCTTCTGA
>DMOO01000158.1 GCA_003456855.1 Sphaerochaeta sp. | reverse complement strand
CGTTTTGTGATATGAAATGCAGTTTTTGAAAAAAAAACGGAGGCCCTGGATGGACTGTGGAGTTCTTCACACCTTTGGGGAGAATTACTTAACCTTCACATTCCCCAAACTATCCGAGAGGGAGCTTTATAACTTTATATATCTTTATAGGAAACCCTTCCGGGCAACAGCATCTGCCTCAACGGCTATGCGCATGGCATTAAGACAGTCCTTTTTTCCAATTGCCTCGAACGTGCCGTTCATGCAGTCAATCACATATTCACCAAAGAAGGGGAAACCTAGGGAGTCTGAGGCGTTGAAGTACTTCTCTCCTTCCTCATCAACCAGAAATACATGGTTGGGACCGGTATCCCGTGTGATATCAATGTATCTTCGGACCTCAATATAGCCCTTGTCTCCGGTTATCACCGTCCTTCCGTCACCCCATGACGAGAGACCATCGGGGGTAAACCAGTCAACATGGATATAGCCATCCACCCCGTTGTCACCTCTGAGCACGATATCTCCAGTGTCAAAGAAGTCCGGATGCTTGGGATTCGAGCGGTTGGACATGGAGGCGTAGACAACAGAGGCATTCCTGTTTGATGTATTGGAGAGGAACTGCTCTACAAGATGACAGCCAAGATCAATGATTATGCTGCCGTTGATTCCGCTCTCGAAGAACCACCAGGGGCGAGTCTGAGCATTGAGCCTGTGTGGTCCTGTACCTGTGTAGTGGTTGACCTTCCCGATTCTCCCCTCATTTATAAACTTCTGTGCAAGCATCGGGCCTTCGGCATGGAAACGCTCACTGAAGTAGATGCAGTAATGGCCGTTCGTCTCATCCACGACCTTGTCCAAGACCTCGAACTGCCTCAGAGTGAGGAATCCAGGCTTATCCGAGAACACAGCCTTGCCTGCCTTGAGAAGGGAGACGGAAAGAGCCGCTCGCACATCCGGACGGATGCAGTTGAGGACAAGCTTAATTTCGGGGTCATTCTTTATCTCTTCCAATGAGCTGACCCTTTTAGCAGAAGGATAACGTGACATGAAGTCCTTCGCACGCTCATCGTCGTCATCAAAGAAAGATTTGAGGGTTGCCCCACAGCCCAAAAAGCCACTGATCATACCGAACACGTGGCCATGTACTAGTCCTGCGACTGCAAAGCAGAATTGTCCAGGAGAGACAACCTTCTCAGACACCAGTTTTGACGATGGCAGAAAGGATCTCCCGTCCTGCTTCATGCCTCACTCCTCTTCCCAAGGTATGCTGCAGCAATTGCAGAATCAGAGAGCAGACTGCTTCCTGTACCCTCCTTGACTATGTGGCCGTTCTCAAGGACATAGGCGTAGTCGCTTATCCTAAGCGATTTGTTTGCGTTCTGCTCAACCAGCAGGACCGTTGTCCCCGAACTTTTTATAGACTCAATTATCTTAAAGACCTCGTTCACTACAATCGGAGCCAGGCCGAGGGAGGGCTCATCCAGCATCAGAATCCTTGGATGGGCCATTAGACCTCTTGCAATCACAAGCATCTGCTGCTCTCCTCCAGATAGTGTTCCGGCATCCTGAGAGGAACGTTCCCTGAGTCTGGGGAAAATCTCATATTGCCTCTCCAAGTCCTCCTTAATGGTCTTTCCATCAAGGGAATAGGCCCCGAGTCTCAGATTCTCCTCAACCGAGAGCCCTGCGAACACCCTTCTGCCTTCGGGAATCTGGATGATCCCAGCCTTGACGACCTTGTTGCTGGATGATGAGAGCTCCTTCCCTGAGAACACAATGCTTCCAGAGCGCTTCACCATGCCACTGATCGCCTTGATTGTGGTGCTCTTTCCAGCCCCGTTGGAACCTATCAACGCTGTTACTTTCCCCTCCTCGATATCCATGTTGATTCCATGGAGGGCTTCCACATATCCATAGGAGACTTTCAGGTCTCTGATTTCAAGCAGACTCATTCTTCATCCTCCTCTCCAAGGTAAGCGGCAAGCACAGTCGGGTTCGTCTGTATCTCTGACGGTGTGCCCTTAGCGATCGTCTCACCGAAGTTCTGAACATAGATGAAGTCACAGAGGTTCATGACAAGGTCCATTCTATGCTCGATGACAAGGATGGAGAGTCCAGGATAGAGGCTCTTTATATCCTTGAGGAAGTCCACCAACTGGAGAACCTCCTCAGGGTTCAGACCTGCAGCAGGCTCGTCCAGCATCAGAAGCTTCGGACCTGTGACAAGGGCACGCGCAATCTCGACCCTTTTCTGAAGGCCATAAGGAAGACTGATGGCCTTCTTGTCCGAATATGAGTCAAGGTTCAGGAGCTTCAGCGTCTCCATAGCCTTCTCCGCAATCCGCTTCTCCTCCCTTCTCCGTCTTGGCAAGTGGAACACAGCCTCCGGTATGGAGTACCTTCCGGCATAGTCAATCGACACTTTGACATTGTCCAGAACGGAAAGCCCTGCGAAGAGTCTGATGTTCTGGAAGGTTCTTGCGAGTCCCATTCTGGCCACGGTGACTTGATCCTTGTCATCTACACATTGGCCATTGAAACTCACGGTCCCTGAGGTCTGTTTGTAGATTCTTGAGAAGACGTTGTAGATTGTGGTCTTTCCAGCCCCGTTTGGGCCAATGATTCCGATTGTAATTCCCTGTGGAACATCCATGTTGAGGTTGTCAACAGCTTTGACTCCACCAAAGTCCATGCAGAGATCTCTGCAGGAGAGAATCAGGTTCTTGTTGTCACAGGTATCCATCAGCGTTTCTCCTTTCTGAGTCTTCTCTTCATAGCCCTGACCATACCGGATGGACTAAGCTCCTTGTCTCCGAACATACCCTCAGGTCTGAAATTTATGACAAGGAGTATAAGCAGACAGTAGATGACCGTCCTGTACTCCTGCATGTTCACACCGAACAGCGTTAGGTTCCTCAGCATCTCCGGAAGCAGTTTCAGGCCGAAGGCGGAGATCACCGCACCTGTCAGGGAGTTCGTTCCCCCAAAGAACAGGAAGATCTGCATCTCGGCGGAAAGGTTCCAGGAGAATCCATCCGGTGTTATGACCCTGTTCTTCAGACCGTAGAGGATCCCTGCAAGGCCCGAAATGCAGGAGGCTATGACATACACCTTTATCTTGAGGTGGTAGACATCTATTCCAAAGCTCTTGGCAGCAGTCTCATCGGTTTTCAATGCTATGCACATTCGACCGAACCTTGAGCGTTTCAGTTGCCATGCGAAGAACACGACCGCAACTGTAGTAGCGACTATCAGCCAGAAGATGTTCTTGACCTTTGGGATGCTGGAGAATCCGATTGATCCCTTGGTGTACTTCTCGAGCATGACCACTATTGAGGCCATCATTTCACCGAAGCCCATGGTGATTAGGGTGAAATAGTCCTTTCTGAGCCTCAGTGTCGGGACTGCGATGATGTATGCGCAGAAACCGCTCATGGCCAGGCCGATGACTGCTGTCAGTATGATCGGAAGATGAAGCATCTTGGCCAGCACGAAGGTCAGGTATGCGGAGATTGTCATGAAGGCAGCCTGTCCAAGGCTGAACATCCCCGCAAGGCTTGTAATTATGAATACGCTTACAACCTCGATGACCGAGATGCAGCTGTTCATTATCAATCCGAGTTGATAGTTGTTCATGGCCACCCTCCTCAAACCTTCTCTTTAGCAAACCGCCCGGAGATTCCCTGCGGACGGATGAAGAGGAACAGAAGCATCACGACGAACGTCATGACCGGCGTAGAGAGGGAACCCATTGTGTAGGTCCAGAACATCTCGATTATGCCAAGAAGGAAGGCCGCG
>DMOO01000034.1 GCA_003456855.1 Sphaerochaeta sp. | reverse complement strand
GTTCGGTCCGAGCAGACCGATGATCTGCCCTCCCTGCATGGAGAATGAGATGTCCTTCACAACCTCTCTCTTTCCGTAGACCTTTCTCAGGTGCTCTATAGTCAGCGTGTTAGCCATTGAACTCTCCTGAGATTGAACCATAGAGGGTTATTTCGTTTGTATCCAGATTGACTGTGATCATGGCAGCACTGTAGGTGTCATCGTTCCAGTTGACTGTCGCACCACCCTTGAGGGAGACCATGTTGTTCTCACCGTCATACTCGATGGAGTCGGCCCTGCAGACCATGAGGCCCTCATCGGTGACCTTGATGACCCTTGCCATCATCTGGAGCTTGATGAATCTCTTCTGCATGTCGAACTCGAACCATGCTCCGGAGAGGGCTGCCTGGTTCTCGTTGTCCTGGATCTCTATCCAGCTGTCTGAGGTGACCTTGCCGTTGGTTCTGTCGTAGAAGAGGGTCGGGCTCTTGAAGCTTATGCCGTGCTCCTTCTCGACTGCCGAGACGTTTCCAGTGCAGCTGACATATCTGTAGTTCTCACCGTAGATGCTGATCGAGTCCGATTCAAGGTCGACCTGGTCTGTGGAGACCGTAGCTCCGCCTGAGAGGGTGACGCTTTTCTTCCCCTCCTGGAGGTCAACCTTCGTGTAGCCTCCGTTGAAGGATATCGTGTCTGCTGCAAGCGGCAATGCGGCAAAGGCAAGCAGCGCCAGAATTGTAAGGACTATATACTTTCTTCTCATTGCACCAACGTCCCCTCCAGGATGCTGCCGAACTCGTAGAGATTCTCATCAAATGCCGCACTGAAGCCAGCGGCCCTTATCTGCGTTCCATCTCCATAGGTGACCAGAACCTCTCCCTCACAGGTGAAGGTGTTCTCTTCTCCATCCCAGACGATGTCCTCAGAAACAATTGTAACACTGTTTTCGCCATCTTCTTTGTGGATCTGGACCTTTCCAGTCAACGTGGCATGCTTGTTATCCGTTGCAACGCTTGCATGGTCGCAGCTTCCGGACAGCTTTGTGCCCTGGGTGAAACTGACGTTCTCAAGGACCGTGTCCCTGTCGGTCTTGTAGATTGTGATCTGCGATGCATGCATGACCATAGGGTCGTCCGAATCCTGTGACAGCGTGTACCAGGCATCTCTCATCTCCATGTCGGGAAGCTCCTGTTCCCCTATTGGTATCTGGTCTGATCCCGCTCTGGAGCAGGAGGCCCCAAGTAAAAGGACCAAAAGAGAAGCTAGCAATAAGCATGCCATGTTTCCGGCTTTCATGGGATTAAATATACAACGAAAGGGACAGGTTGCAAAGTGGTTGCCAATCAGTTCAAAGAACTGTAAATTTGGATTCATGAGGATTTTGTTCTTAGGTGAGATAGTCGGACGCTGTGGAATAGGCGTCATCAAGAATGCCCTGAAGGATTTCAGGAAGGAGAAAGGCATTGACCTGGTCATAGCCAACGGCGAAGGTGCGACCAGCGGATTCGGCCTGGGCTTCCAGAACGCCATCACTCTTCAGCATATGGGCATAGATGTTCTCACCATGGGAGAGAAGTCCTTCTACAAGATCGATATGGTGGAGGGCATATCCAAGCGTTCCAACATCCTCAGACCTGCAAACTATCCGGAGTCCGTTCCCGGACGAGGTATCCGCTACATGACAGTTGGGGATCGCAAGGTCTGCATAATCAACACACTTGGCATGTGCAACTTCAACAACCCGCATCTCAACAACCCGTTCATAGCCGCTGAGAACATCGTCGAGAAGGCCAGGACTGAGACACCTATAGTCCTTTACAGCTTCCATGCCTCGGCTACTGCCGAGAAGATCACAATGGGTCTTCTGCTCAACGGTAAGGTCAGTGCAGTTGTAGGAACCCACAGCAAGGTCCTCACCGCCGATGCCACAATCCTTGATGGTGGTACTGCCTTCATAACGGACCTTGGAAGATGCGGTGCATCGGTCAGCGTTGGAGGCTTTGAGCCTGAGCATGAGATCAAGAAGCTTCGTACACAGGTCCAGGTCAGGTCCCACGAGAGTTGGGAGAAGCCGCAGATGCAGGGTCTTCTGGTTGATGTCGATGACAATAGCGGAAAGGCCATAGCCATCGAGACCATCATGAAGGACGTTGAGGTCGAGATGCCTCCAGCAAAGGTTTGAGGGGTTTGATATGTACAGTGTTTCACAGGTGAAGGGGATATTGAAGGACGGAAGCGTCAAGATGGGTTGTCTGACATCAGCCTGCGAGGGCTGCCATGCCTCCATGTTCTGCAACAACAAGGATGACAACGAGTTCGTCGCCCTCAATCCCAAGAAGGTCGAGATAGAGGAGGGTGACTACGTCGAGCTCTACATGCCACCAGGAAGGACCATCCTCAGCACTGTGCTTGTCTTTGCACTGCCGCTTGCACTGTTCCCTGTAGGATACCTTATCTGCAAGGCTGCGCTTCCTGCACAGAACGAGATCATCCATGCGCTTGCCGGCTTCGGGGCCATGGCACTTGCCTTCGGCATCAGCGCAATCATAACAATCAGGCACAAGAAGAAGCTCATGCCGTCAATCACAAAGATAGTCGGCAAGGGCAGCGATCCTGTCCCCACTGATAAGGAAGACTGAGTTTTAATCATTAATCAATCTGACTCGGGATATTGTTTGAGAAGCTTTCTTCTAACCGTCATCGTCACTATGAAGTGGCAGAGTCCCGTTATGCTCCATGAGAGCGGATAGGAGAGGTACACGAATTCAAGTGTCATGTGCACACGCACCACAGTTGCGATCCAGACTATTCTGAGAACACAGGAACCTATCAGCGTGACAGTTGTTGAGAGTATGGATCTGTTAAGGCCTCTGACTATGCCGGAACCGGTGTCCATTGAAGCCAGGGTGAAGTAGAGGGTGAGCATGTAGAGTATTCTTGTCTCCGCCGCCTTCACTGCCATTGGAGAGTCAACATAGATGTTGATGAGAGGTATCCTGAGGAGGATGATCAGCAGCGAAACAGTCTCGGCGATCAGGAAGGACACAAGATAGCAGTCCCTGATGACCTTGCCGGCTCTCTTGAACTTCTTTGCGCCATAGTGCTGGCTGACGAAGGTCACCGCTGCCTGGCAGACGGAGTTGGTTGCCACATAGGCGAAGCTCTCAAGGCTGGCACCAGCTGCGTTTCCGTCTATTATGTCCGAACCTCCCGGGCAGACCGTGTTGTTTATGTTGATTATGCTGCTCTGGATTATCATGTTGGAAAGGGAGAAGAGTGCTCCTTGGATGCCTGCTGGAAGACCGTTGTAGACTATTCCCTTAAGTGCGTACTTCTCGATTCTGAGTTTCTTGATGTCCAGTCTGCAAAGACCCTTGTCCTTGGCGAGTATGCCTCCAAGCACCACCATCGAGACCAGGTTCGAGATTCCTGTTGCAAGTGAAACCCCATCAACCGACATGTGGAAGCCGAGTACGAACAGCAGATTCAGCATTACATTGAGAAGACCTGTCAGCGTCAGGACTATAAGCGGGGTCTTGGTGTCTCCCTTTGCCCTGAAGATGGAGATCAGGAAGTTCGTCATGGATATGAACGGGACTCCGAGGAAGTAGATCTTTGTATACAGGGTTGCAAGGTCCAGAATGTGTCCCTTGTCTCCCATCAGAGCAAGGATCGGGCGGCAGATCCACAGACCAAGACCCATTGTCAAGATGCCTGAGATAAGGCTGATCATGATTGCTGTGTGGACTGCATCGGAGGCCTTGTCCCTGTTTCTTTCGCCTATGGCTCTGGCTACCATTACGCTTGAACCGACTGCAAAGCCCATGAAGATGTTGAGGATGCAGTTGACCAGGGCACTGGTTGTTCCAATCGCTCCGATTGCACCGTCCACATTGGACAGTCCCACAACGACCATGTCCGCTGCGTTGTAAAGATTCTGCAGCAGATTTGTCAGCATCAGAGGAAGTACGAATTTGAATATCTTGCCCATTATCGGGCCGTTGAGAAGGTCTGCATCTCCCGGCTTGTTAGCACTTGCGAATGGCATGGTCACATAATATATTTAATTATGAAAAAGGTGTAGTGGGTTGAAAACTTCTTTCTTGTCCATTAGATTAATGGGACTGATTAAAGGCAATGTAAAAAGGGGAATTGTATGAAATCAATCAGAGATATATTCAAGATAGGAAAGGGACCATCCAGCTCCCATACAATGGGACCTGGCTTTGCAGCCACCCATTTCAAGGAGAAGTATCCTGATGCGGCATCATACCGCGCATATCTCTATGGCAGCCTGGGCAAGACGGGCAAGGGCCATGGAACCGACCGTGTCCTGGCGGACACCTTCGCACCGAAGAGCGTTGATGTCATTGTACCGGAGAAGGACCCTGAGGATATCAAGCACCCAAACACTCTGGACCTCATTGCAATCAGCGAGACAGGTGCTGAGATAGCTCGTCAGAGATATGAGAGCATCGGTGGTGGCGATATCGTGATTGAAGGGGAAACCGTCAAAAAAGCAGACGATGATATCTATATGGAGAACTCTTTTGCAGAGATCAGGCAGTTCTGTTCCTTCAGGTACATAGGTCTTGTAGAGTACATAGAGCTCAGTGAAGGCAAGGAGATCTGGGACTTCCTCAAGACTGTCTGGGATGCCATGAAGAACGAGATCGAAGAGGGTCTGTCCAAGTCCGGCGATCTTCCAGGACCACTCCATGTGCACAGAAAGGCCAAGTACCTCCATGAACAGGTTCCACAGAACAAGCATGCCGAACTTGTGGAGGCACAGCTTGTCTGCTCCTATGCCTTTGCATGCAGCGAGCAGAACGCTGACAACGGTACAGTGGTCACCGCTCCGACCTGTGGAAGCTGTGGAGTCCTTCCTGCTGTTCTCTACTATCTGTCCTCAAAGAGGGGACTGACCGAGGAACAGGTTCTAAAGTGCCTTGCAGTTGCAGGTCTCTTTGGAGAACTTGCAAAGCAGAACGCATCAGTCTCCGGAGCCGAATGTGGATGCCAGGCTGAGGTTGGTGTTGCCTGTTCGATGGCGGCAGCGGCTGCCGGTCAGGCCTTCGGCTACAATATAGACCAGATCGAGTATGCTGCAGAGGTTGCCTTGGAGCATCATCTTGGTCTTACCTGTGACCCTATCTGCGGTCTTGTTCAGATTCCTTGCATCGAGCGTAACGCCGTTGCAGCCATGAGGGCCTTGAATGCTGCAAACATCGCCTTCTTCCTTACCGGAACCAGAAACATCAGCTATGACATGGTACTAAAGAGCATGTACTACACGGGTCTGGACATGAACCAGAGATACCGTGAGACCTCTGAAGGCGGGCTTGCAAAAGCATACGCAAGGCGTGGTTGATTGGAATTCATTTGTTTGTGCTGGGATGGTCGGAAGGTCATCCCTTTTTTTGCGGGATATTTTTCTTTGACATTTAAAGGAATATTGTCAAATTAGCAGACTTTGACTATACTGCCAATGTCAGAATTGATTAGAACCTACTATACCTATGGGGCGTTCTTTTCTGAGATACTTAATCAATTCAATGACCCGGGGAACCCTGGGTATAAAGGTGGATAAATGTCTTCAAAGAAACCAGCACACACTATGAAACCATGGGCCTTCCTTGACGAGTTCAGAGGAGAGGGCAAGTTATTCAACGCAGAGTGGCCAACTCTGAACGAGCAGTTTGACATCACAACCAAGAGATTCCCGAACAACAAGGTCTTCGAGGCATTCGCTCCAAAGCACGAGGTCTTCACATATAAAGAAGCCCAGGCAATCATGAAGGGCCTGGCCAACAAGCTCTATGAGCTCGGAGTCAGACACGGTGACAAGGTCGGTGTCTCCGGAAAGAACAGCCCTGAGTGGGCAATGGCATACCTTGCAATCGCCTATGCAGGTGCAATCATAGTCCCTGTGGACTACTCACTCTCCTCAGAGGTCATCCAGAACCTGCTTACCTTCGCAGATGCAAAGGTCCTTTTCATGGACCATGAGAAGATCAACGACATCAAGATGGACATCCCGAAGATCGTCCTTGACGTTGAGGAGTCCGAGAGCCACATCTTCAAGATGAGAAGCTCCAAAGAGCATCCGATCGAGTATGCGACAAGCAAGGAGCTTGCCGCAATCATGTTCACAAGCGGAACGACAGGAACCCCTAAGGGTGTCATGCTCTCACATGAGAACCTGACTTCAGATGTCTGGCAGGCCCAGGGCTGGATGAACATCTACGACGACGATGTCTTCTATGCCATCCTGCCTATCCACCACGCCTACACTATGCTGGCAGTCTTCCTTGAGGGCATTGCCTCAGGCTGCAAGATCGTCTTCGGCAAGAAGCTTGTGGTAAAGCAGATCTTCAAGGACCTCAAGGAGGGCGAGGTCACAATGTTCCTCGGCGTCCCTATGCTGTTCAACAAGCTGATTGCCGGAATCAACAAGGGCCTGAAGGAGAAGGGAGCCTTTGTCTATGGTCTAATCCACGGCCTTATGGGATTCAGCGGCTTCCTCAAGAAGCACTTCCATCTCAATGTTGGAAAGAAGTGGTTCAAGTTCATCCTGAAGCAGGTGTCATTGGACAAGGTCAGAATCGCCATCTGCGGCGGCGGACCGCTTCCAGCCTCGACATTCAAGCAGTTCAACCAGCTCGGCGTTGACTTTGTCCAGGGCTACGGCCTTACAGAGACAAGCCCTATCATCAACCTCAACCCGATCTTCGACTACATCGAGACCTCTGTCGGAAGGACACTCCCCGGAGTTGAGGAGAAGATCGTCAATCCTGATGCAGACGGCAACGGTCTCATCTTCGTTAAGGGTTCAATGGTGATGCAGGGCTACTACAAGAACCCTGAGGCAACAGCAGAGATCCTCACCGAGGACGGCTGGCTCAACACAGGTGACATCGGACATCTGGATTCCAGAAACTATCTTTACCTCACAGGTAGACAGAAGAACATCATCGTCACAGAGGGTGGTAAGAACGTCTTCCCTGAAGAGGTCGAGGATGCCTTCCAGCTCTATGATGACATCGACCAGATCGTCGTCCGCGGCTATGTCGCAGACGAGAAGAAGAAGGTCGAGGGTATCATGGCGATCGTACATCCATCAGATGCATGCGTCGAGCAGTTCAAGGACGACAAGAAGGCCATGCTTGACCACATCGGTGACATCATCACAGAGGTCAACGCATCCTTCCCGAGCTACAAGAAGATCAGAAAGCTTTCTCTCAGCATGGAGAAGTTCCCGCTCTCATCAAGCGCAAAGATCCAGAGATTCAAGATCGGTGCCATTGACGAGTCACTTACAAAGATGGTCTGACAAACTATTGGATTAGATACGAGTCCTCGTGCAAACGGGGACTTTTTTATCTTTTTTCCCAACTTTTCTTCTGTAAGGCAAAAAACTTGTCGATTATTTATCCCTATTTTGAAAACTTTCAATTTAAGTCAATTTTTCATCATTTTTTTTATCTTTTTTCTGCCTTTTTCCCCACAGAGTCAAATTCCATTATTGTCTTTTGATAATCTTTGCTATCCTTTCCTCAATATCATCCTCTGTTAGTCTCTTGTAACTGTCAGAGAAGGTCAGAATCAATCGATGTCCAGGGAATATTCCACTGGAAGAATACGCTTCAAGCTTTTCCATAAGGTGCCCGACATACTCTGGATGGTCCATCATCCCGAAATGCTCCCAGAAAATGATGTCACCAGTTCCCGGTTGCCAGATTGAGAAATCCGGATAGAGTATTTTGCCATTCTTTGCTATGAACTTAGCTTCATACTTATAGCTCAATTTTTCCCTACTTAGGGCATCAGCTATGTTTTTCTCAGCTGTGGACCTGACAAGCTCTCCATTGACTGTGACTCGTGTCTTCTTGTCCTTTTGGATTTCAAGCTTTTCCGTCTCTGCTTCCTTCCATTTCTTCATCTTGTTCTGTAAGGTGTCATCGATAGGATTTATAAATGCCTGTCGTCTGATATCGAGTTTTCCAAAGATCCTTGCCACAGGTTGCTTCAGTTCAAGCTTCAGAAGTTTATTGACCAGAGCCAGCTCTGTTTTACAGTCGGTCAGGATTTTCTCATAATAATCCTTCCGTGCCAAATTGGCGGCGATTTCAATTGATGCCTTTGGAATGTACTGGCCATTGCGGTCATCAATTATTCCCATATGATAGAATCTGAGAACACCTTTGTGTGATGATATTCTCAGAGTTCCTTCAGGTGCCGATTTTAGAAATTCCTGGCAAATAGCTATATATTGTTCAAGTAGAGATTTCCTCTTTCTTAGGGTGTTAACCATAATAGCCTCCTGCATACCACTTACAGCGAAAATGTCAAAAAGATTAAGATTTTTTTATAATTTGCTATTTTGCAAGTAGTTATTCGAAAGCTCGCTCCATACTGCAGATGAAGTAACCATTGGTCATGGTCAGGATTCAAAGAATCATATTGACAATATGGCCCAGCCAAGCTATGATGCAAACATAAACATATTAGAATATGCTTAAATGTTAATCTTTCGGAGGCTACACCATGAAGAAGACCTACAAGATCGATGTCGATTGTGCAAACTGCGCCAACCTGATGCAGGAGGCTGCAAAGAAGACAAAGGGCGTTGCAGACGCCAACGTCAATTTCATGGCTCTCAAGATGACTGTGGAGTTCGAAGAGGGAGCGGAAGAGAAGAAGGTCATGAAGGATGTCTTCAAGGCCTGCAGAAAGGTCGAACCGGACTGCGAGATCGATTTCTGACAATAAGCAGACAATAAGGACTCTCGTATGAACAGAAAGCAGAGGAAGATGCTGATTCGCATCTGTATCGCGGCATTGATGATCCTTGTGGCCAGCATCATAAAGGCCACAGGGCTTGTCAGTCAGGAGGGGACCTTCGGGTTCATCTTCTATCTTGTGTTCTATGTGCTGATCTACATTGAGATCGGCTATGACATTCTCCGAAAGGCGTTCAAGGGAGTTATAAACGGAAGACCATTCGATGAATGCTTCCTGATGGCATTCGCCACAATCGGAGCATTTGCCCTGGCTTTGTACGAGAAGAGCGGGGACTACACCGAAGCCATAGCTGTGATGCTCTTCTACCAGATAGGTGAGCTGTTCCAGAGCTATGCAGTTGGCAAGAGCAGAAGGAACATCAGCGAGCTGATGGACATCAGACCAGACTATGCCAACATCGAGAAGGATGGTGAGCTTGAGCAGGTCGATCCTGACGAGGTCGAGATCGGAACCGTCATAGTTGTCCAACCTGGAGAGAAGGTTCCTATCGATGGTGTTGTGGTGGAGGGGAGGTCCACTCTTGATACGGCAGCCCTCACCGGTGAGAGCGTTCCAAGGGATGTAGATGAGGGTGATGAGATAATCAGCGGTTGCATAAACATGACCGGTGTCATCAAGATCAGAACCACGAAGGCCTTCGGGGAATCCACTGTCTCCAAGATTCTGGAGCTGGTCGAGAACGCAAGCTCAAGAAAGTCCAGATCCGAGGAGTTCATTGCAAAGTTCGCAAGGATCTACACCCCTGCGGTTGTATACAGTGCACTTGCATTGGCAATCCTGCCCCCGCTTGCAAGGATGATCTTCTCAGCTGATGGCGGCGCAATGTGGAGCACCTGGGTCTACAGAGCCCTGACATTCCTGGTAATCAGCTGCCCATGCGCACTGGTTGTCAGCATTCCGCTCAGCTTCTTCGCCGGAATCGGTGGGGCAAGCCACGAGGGCATCCTCATCAAGGGCTCGAACTATCTTGAGACGCTTTCGCAGGCAAAGACCATAGTCTTCGACAAGACCGGAACACTTACACAGGGAGTTTTCGAGGTTACAGCTGTACACCATGCAACGATTCCTGAGGACCAGATAATCGAGTATGCGGCCCTGGTTGAATGCTCGTCATCCCATCCGATAAGCAAGAGCCTTCAGAATGCCTACGGCAAGGACGTGGACAGAAGCAGAGTCACTGACATTGAGGAGATCGGAGGCCACGGGGTGGTTGGAACCGTTGACGGCCACAGGGTGGCAGCTGGAAACATCAAGCTGATGAAGAGAATAGGCATCGAGGTTGGTGACTGCCACAGTGTGGGAACCATAGTCCACGTTGCAATCGATGGAAGCTACTGCGGCCACATCGTGATCTCCGATGTCAACAAGAAGACCTCCAGAGAGGCCATCAGCCAGCTGAAGGCTGCGGGAATAGAGAAGACCGTGATGCTCACCGGAGATGCCGAGAGGGCCGCCTCCAAGGTTGCTGTTGAACTTGGGATCGACGAGTACCACAGCGAGCTTCTCCCAGCTGACAAGGTCCAGAAGGTCGAGGAGCTTCTGGACCAGAAGAGGAACGACAATGACAAGCTGGTCTTTGTCGGTGACGGAATCAACGATGCTCCGGTTCTCACAAGGGCGGACATCGGAATCGCCATGGGTGCCATGGGTTCCGATGCGGCCATAGAGGCTGCGGATGTGGTTCTCATGGATGACGACCCATTGAAGATATCCAAGGCCATCAAGATATCCAAGAAGTGCATCAACATAGTCTACCAGAACATCGTCTTTGCTCTGGCAATAAAGTTCGCATGTCTGATTCTGGGTGCACTTGGTGTGACCAACATGTGGGCCGCCATCTTCGCCGATGTAGGCGTCATGGTCCTGGCTGTGCTGAATTCCATCAGGGCTCTCAGAACAAAATGAATAATGAATGTAGATCCAACAAAGCGGAGTCTCCCACGAGGCTCCGTTTTGCTTTATAATCTGAGCAATGGACAAGATCACACCTGAACAGAGACATTACACTATGAGCCGCATAAGAGGGAAGGACACAAAGCCGGAGATCCTTGTGCGCCAGTATCTGTTCTCCGAGGGCTTCAGGTTCAGGAAGAACGACAAGCGGTATCCGGGACATCCGGACATCGTGCTTCCGAAGTACAGGACCATGGTCTTCGTCAACGGCTGCTTCTGGCATGGCCATGAAGGCTGCAAGTACTATACAGTCCCAAAGTCCAACACCGAATTCTGGGTCTCCAAGATCAAAAGAAACCAGGAGCGTGACAGAAGCGACTGCGAGGAGCTCGAGAAGAATGGTTGGAATGTTATCACGGTCTGGGAGTGCCAGCTGGAGAAGAAGGTCAGGGAGGAGACTCTGAAGGAGCTTGCCCTGAGGATAAAGAGGTTCCTTGAAAGCGAGGACCTGGATGTCTGACCATATGCTTCTTGTGGACGGCATGAACCTCCACTTCCAGATGTTCTTCGGGATGCCTGCAAGGATTCTCAACAGCCAGGGAAAGGCCATCCAGGGTGTGGTGGGCTTTGTAGGTGCAATCAGAAAGATCATAGAGATGACCAAGCCGACCCATGTCCTTGTCGTATTCGATGGTGAGCACCACAATCCCAGAACCGACATTGATTCAGAGTACAAGGCAAACAGACCAGACCTGTCAGATGAGCCTGATGAGGAGAACCCCTTCCTTCAGCTTCCTGATGTATATGCGGCTCTAGATGCCATAAAAATAGCACATTGCGAGACTTCGGTTTGCGAGGCGGATGACCTTATCGCCTCCTATGCAAAGAGGTTTGAAGCAGCAAGCAGGATAACCATAAGCTCCTTTGACAGCGACTTCTTCCAGCTGATAGGACCTAACACAAGCATTCTCAGATACAGGGGAGAGCGAAGCATAGTCTGCAACCAGGATTACCTGAGGGAGAAATTCAACATAGAAGGCAGCCAGTATGTGGACTTCAAGAGCCTTACAGGCGACACGGCAGACAACATCCGTGGCGTTGACGGGGTGGGACCGAAGACAGCCTCCAAGCTGATTAGCCAGTTCGGAGATCTGAACAACCTCATGGAAAACTACCAAAGCATAGAGAGTCAGAGATTAAGAGAAAGGATAGAAGGAACTCTTGAGCGTCTGAAGCTCAACAGAACCCTTATCCAGATGGACTGCAACCAGGAGCTTCCATACCAAATGGAAAACCTGAAATTCACCGCCAAAATACCAAAGACCAGGGTTGTTCTAAGTGAGATCGGACTGCTCTGAGACAATGAGTTAAATTAATCTAACTATTTTTCTGAAATCCATTGACAATTAACTGCCAACTAGGTATATTCAAATTAGTTAGAGCAATCTAACCAAGGAGAGATAAATGGCTCCCGCCCTGAATGTGAATGAAGAGTGTAGCAAATGTTTGGACAGGCTTCTCGTCGACTACTGCGCACCTACGCTTGCAGGGGTCAAGAGCTCGAACATGTTCAGCGCCTTCGTTGCAGACGGCACTTGCATTCACAGACATCTCTCCTACGGTAACGGCAAGCTGAACAGCAAAGGCGTCTACCTCAGATGCCTGAAGTTCAGAAAGGGCAGGACATTGATCCTGGTCTATCGCAGAAAGGCGTTGGAGAGGTCCATCAAGGACCCTAAGGTCAGGGCTTTTCTGGACCAGGAGGGCTATGCCGATTGCCGTGACATTGAGGAGTGCCTTGACCGCCTCACCGAGAAGATGCTGACGGAGAACTGCCCGCATGAGATCGGGATCTTCCTTGGCTATCCTCTGGGTGATGTGCTGGGCTTCATAGAGAACGGTGGCGAGAGACCGCTTCTCGCGAAGTATTGGAAGGTCTACTCGGACGAGGAGAGCACACGGGCATGGTTCCACAAGATGGACCTTGTCTGTGCTGGATACAAGAGAAGTTACCAAAGCGGTAACACTATTGATAGACTCACGGTCTGTCAGAAAGGAGCATGAACATGAAGGTTGCAGTGGTCTATTGGAGCCAGACTGGAAATACGGAAGCAATGGCAAACAAGGTTGCAGACGGAGCAAGGGCGGCAGGTGCAGAGGTTGATCTTCTGACAGCTGCGGAGTTCTCCTCTGCTGATGGATATGATGCAGTGGCCTTTGGCTGCCCGGCAATGGGCGCCGAAGAGCTTGAGAGTGACGAGTTCGAGCCTATGTACGATGGTGCAAAGGCATCGCTTGCAGGGAAGAAGGTCGGTCTGTTCGGCTCCTTTGGTTGGGGCGATGGCGAATGGATGAGGACCTGGCAGGACAGCGCCAGAGCAAATGGTCTGAACCTCGTTTCAGACGGAGTCATCGCAAACGAGGCCCCGGACGAGGATGCATGTGCAGCATGCGAGGCTCTTGGAGCAGCTCTTGCCAAATAATTAATCAGCCTCCTTTTGGGAAAGTATTCCTATGTTTTTTCTGGACGGCTCCGTTGGGGTCGTCCAGTTTTATTTGGAGAAGGAAAGGATGTCATTCAAGTACAGTGTTCTGAAGAAAACAGTCAAGATCATCAACATGCGCAAGATGTTCGATGATTCACCGGAGAATCTTGTGGCCAGGGCAAAGAAACAGAATTCCAATACCCCGATTCCAGAGCTTGCAGACAAGGACTTCGATATAAGCCGCATAGATGTCATGGGCTTCCCAGTCATCAAAATGATTCACAAAAGCAAATCGGAAAAGGCGAACCTCTTCATAATCGGAGGAGGCATGATAAAGTGCCCAAGACCGGGTTCCATCAAGAAGGCTCTGAAGATAGCCAAACTGACGGATCTGGATCTCTACATCCCTTACTATCCGCTTTGCACGGACTATCCGGTCACCAAGGCCTATGAGATGATCCATGAGACCTACAAGCTTATGCTGAAGGACTACGAGGCAAGCAACATCTCCGTGCTGGGGACATCCTCCGGAGGCAACTTGGCTTTGGGAATACCCGCCTACATAAACGCGAACAATCTGGATGTCCCGATGCCGGGCAGCATACTGGCGATCTCACCTGGAACCTGCGTGGCTACAGAGGAGGAGAGGGCTCGTATGATGGAGCTGGACAAGAAGGACCTTGTAATACCCGCCTCCTACATGGACAATGCCGAGATTATCATGCAACACGGGGAGAAAGTTCCCGAATATATGCTGAAACTTCAGCTTGGAGACTTCAGTCGATGTCCTAAAGTAACACTAATGTATGGTTCTGATGAGTGTCTCTATGCTTTTGGACCATCTTTTGAAAAAAGTTTAGCAAAAAAAGGAAATTTGTGTAAAATCATAGTAGGACAAGGCATGTTCCATGTCTATCCGGTTTTCCCGATCTGCAAAGAAGCCAAAGAGGGCTGGGACCAGATGATTGGAATTCTGAAACAAAGCAACTGACACGGAGATCTTCAATGGGAATCCTCAAGAGATATATGAACCAGACCAGAAAGCCTGAGGGCAAGCTGGGCAGCATGATGATCAAGGGAATGAACAGCGGCCATGCCGCAATGGCGGACTGGGGCATGAGCTTCCTTGATGCCACAGTGGACCCGAGCAACATCGTCGACTTCGGCTGCGGTGGAGGCAGAAACCTTTCAGCTCTGCTGTTGAAGTTCCCGAATGCCTTTGGAACAGGTGTGGACTATTCAGAGCTTTCCGTCAAAAAGGCCAGGGATTACAATCGGGTTCTTATTGAAGACAACAGATGCGATGTGGTCCAGGGCGATGTCAGTGCCTTGAAGCTCAAGAGAAACAACTATGACCTTGCAACGGCATTCGAGACAATATACTTTTGGCCTGGCCTTGAAAGATGCTTTGCACAGGTCGCTGCAACACTGAAGAGCGGATCCACCTTCATGATAGTCAACGAGTCAGACGGCAATGACAGGCCTTCAAAGAAGTACGAGAGGATAATCGAGGGAATGAAGGTCTACACGGCAGACCAGATTGCGGTGGCCCTAAAAAAAGCAGGATTCGCAAACATCAGAGTGGAACACCATAGATCAAAGCCTTGGATTGCTGTGTATGCAGTGAAGGTCTGAACATTTTTTCATGACAAAAGGCGATGTTTATGTTGCAATGTTTTGGAAAAGAATGCAATAATGTTTGCAATGGCTTTCAGAACTATTTCATAAAAGTTTCAACCGTTTCTGAAAAGCCATACCAATAGAGGCAGGGTAATAAAAAATGGCACAGGACACCACTATCTATGACATTGCAGCAAAGGCTGGAGTTTCAGCATCCACTGTTTCCAGGGTTATCAACAACTATCCCTACGTGAACAAAGAGACAAGGGCAAAGGTTCTGAAGATTATCTCGGAGAACAACTACATCCAGAATGAATCTGCCAGGAGCCTGGTGACCCAAAACTCCAAGATGGCAGGTATCCTCATTGCCGATGTCAGAACCACACACCATACCGAAGGTGTCTACTATGTTGAGCACGAGTTCTCAAAGAATGGTTATTGCTGTCTTATATACAATACAGGAACAGACCCGGAGGATCAGGCAAAATACATCCAACAACTTGGCCAGAGAAAGGTTGAAGCTGTTGTCCTGATGGGCTCGGTCTTCCAGAACGTCACAGTCCAGAACGCCATAATGGTCTACCTTCCCAACACTCCGGTTGCCATCTGCAACGGCTATCTCGATGGCCCTAACATCTACGGGGTGACCGCCGATGAGTACGGTGGTGTGATGAAGGCCGTCAAGCTTCTTGCAGGCAAGGGGAGAAAGCACTTCGTCTTCATTACAAACCCCATCACACCAAGCAACCAGGCCAAGATTGATGGCTTCAACGACGGAATGAAGCTCTATGGCGAGGGCTGCACCTCGAAGGTCATAGAGGTCAAGTCAGGGGATATCCATGACTTCGAGGAGACCACACGCAACATAATGGACGAGGAGCCCGAGACCGATGCGCTGTTCTACTCGGAGGACTTCCTGGCCATTGCAGGACTCCATGCCCTTCACAACACAGGAATCGAAGTGCCTAGACAGGTTGCAGTTGTGGGATTGAACAATTCAAGGTATGCTGAGATATGCAATCCGTCTTTGACGAGCATAGACAATATGCTCTATGACACAAGTCTCATTGCAGTCCGCAATCTGCTTGAGGTTCTACGCGGAGGACGAGTCAACCACAGGATGAGCATAGGTGCGGAGGTTGTAGAGCGAAGCTCCACTTGATACATAGATGGTCGTAAAAGGCAATTTCGGCGAAGGCCGCATATCAACCCATCTTGCCAGACAAGCTCTGCCCATCTTCGTGGCGGAGCTTGTTCATGTTCTGTACAACATCGTGGACAGGATGTTCCTTGGCAGAATCCCCGGAGAAGGGGTTCTGGCGCTGAGCGGTGTCGGCATCGTCTTTCCTCTGATAACACTGATCAATGCATTCTCAAGCCTTTTCGGCCAGGGTGGCTCTCCTCTTTGCGCAATTGCAAGGGGAAAGGGGAACGATGATCTTGCAAAAAGGATCATGGCCACCTCATTCACAATGATGATCCTCACGGGGGCCATCCTTACAATCATCCTCTATTTCTCCATGGATCTGTTCCTTTCTCTGATGGGCGCAACCGCAGAGAACATCGTCCCTGCAAGGCAGTATTTCTCCGTCTATCTGTTCGGCACGATATTTGTGATGATAAGCCTTGGAATGAACCCCTTCATAAACATGCAGGGGAACTCGGGAATAGGCATGGTGACGGTCATAATAGGGGCTGCCTTGAACTGCATCCTGGACCCGATATTCATATTCACCCTGGGCCTAGGGGTCAGGGGTGCCGCCATCGCGACGGTCATAAGCCAGTTCTTCAGTGCCACCTGGGTTGTCCTGTTCCTTACGAGGAAGACGACCAAGATACGGCTTGAGAGACTGCTGATAGACTGGGGCATCCTGCGCAAAATCACAAAGCTCGGAGTCACCGGTTTCATGTTCAAATCGACGACCAGCCTGACCCAGGCAGTGGCCAACAACGTCCTGAAACTCTATGCCGGAGCAGCCGGTACACTCTATATAGGAGCGATGTCCCTGGTCAATTCCGTCAGGGAGATCACCTTCCTGCCGACTAGCAGCATAACTGCCAGCATGCAACCCATAGCCGGCTACAACTATGGTGCGAAGAAGTATTCCAGGGTCAGGAATGTGCTGAAACTCACCGGAGCCATCACATTGGTCATAAACGGCTGCATCTGGCTTCTGATTGAGCTCAGGCCCCAGATACTGGCCGGAATGTTCACCCAGGATCCGGAGCTGCTTGCAACTTCATCGGCTTCGATGCGGATCTATTTCGCCGCCTTGATCTTCATGGTTGGGCAGATGATGGGCCAGAACACCTTCGTCTCGCTGAACTGCCCAAAGAGGGCCTTGTTCTTCTCCCTTTTCAGAAAGGTGATACTGGTTGTCCCATTCACGATAATCTTCCCGATATTCATGGGAATCAACGGCGTCTTCATCACCGAGGCCGTCTCCCAGCTCGTAGGCGGATCAGCCTGCTTCCTCACAATGATCTTCACCATCTACAGAAAGCTCATCAAGACCAAAGACGGGGAAGAGCTGACGGTCTGATTACAATCCCAAACCAAAAATAGCTTGCGTTCTCAAAAAAGTCGTGCAATACTGATTTCAGTAAAAGTTGAATTCGATTGCAGTTTTAGTTGAAACTTGTTGCAAAATATACGGAGGGAGTTTTGAAAATAACTGTTTTGGGCGCAGGAGCCATGGGATCGCTTTTCTCCGGCTACATGTCACGCAACAATGATGTGACGGTGGTTGATGTGAGCGAAACCATGGTCAATGCCATCAGAAACAACGGTGTGAGAATCAGGGAGAAGGACGGAAGCATCACAGAATGCAGACCGAATGCTGTCCTTTCAACTGAAGGGATAGGACTTCAGGATCTTGTTGTGGTCTTCGTCAAATCAATGTTCACTATTCCTGCACTTGAGACAAACAGACATTTGATTGGTCCTGACACCTATCTCATGACACTTCAAAACGGGGCAGGACATGAGAGCAAACTTCTCAGGTTCGCTGACCGCAAACATGTCATCATTGGCTCTACACAGCATAACAGTTCGGTAATCCAGGCCGGATTCGTCAACCATGGCGGCAGCGGAGTGACAAGTATCGGTCTTCTTGATGGATGTTCCGATGTACTTCAACCGATTGCCGAGAATCTGACATCATGTGGATTCGAATGCCATACAGAGAACAATGTCCAGAAGCAGGTCTGGAAGAAGTTGTTCACGAACACAGCGGCTTCTTCGCTTACAGCGCTTTTCCAGGTTCCGCTTGGATTCATCCATTCCGACCCCAACGCCAACTGGCTCATGAGGCAGCTCTGCAGAGAGGCCGTGGAGGTCGCCAACTCCCTGGGGCTCGGATTTGACCTTGACGAGGTTGTAGGCGATGTTGACCGCGTGTGCATAAACGCACCCAACGGCTACACATCCATATATGCGGATATAAGGGATGGAAGAAGAAGCGAGGTGGACACCATAAGCGGAAGCGTCATAGAGGCCGCCCACGACCAGAATATCCAGGTTCCATATCACGAAATGGTAGTCAAGTGCATCCATGCGCTTGAGAACAAGAATAAGGAGTCCAAATAATGCAGACAGTTTATGAACTGAACGGACTGAGAGTCATTGACCTCACAAAGTACATCGATCCGGCAACTGAGACCAGAAGATGCAATCTCTACAGATTCAACACTGGTGGAGCAATCCCAGATTTCCATACAAACGTTGATATCATGACACACCTTGGAACCCACTGTGAGTGCCCATATCACCATTTCGAGGATGGAGCAAGCGTCGCAGACCTTCCACTTACATCCTTCATGGGTAGGGGTCTTTACTACGAGTTCAAGGATCTTGCCCCTCTGTCACACATCAGTGCTGCAGATTTGGATAAGGCAATCGGAAGCAAGGTCAAGCCTGGTGATGTTGTCATCCTTGATTCCATCTACAAGCTCCCTCCATTCACTCCGGAGACAAACGGACCTAAGGACAAGAGACTTCTAGTCAACGGAGAGACTGCTCAGTGGATGGTTGACCACAAGGTCAAGTGCGTCGCATTCGGTGATGGCGTTTCCATTGAGAACTGCAATGAGGATGTGAAACCTTTCCATGACATCTGCATGGCAGAGAATATCACCTTCCTTGAGGTCGTGAAGAATCTCGACCAGCTTAAGACCGACACATTCTTCGTGAGCTTTGCTCCGATGTATATCAAGGGATTGGATTCCTGCCCTGTGAGGCTATATGCCATCGAAGGGTTGAAGGTTTTCAGTTAATAGTTTCATTACAACAAGGAGTATGCTATGCCGATGAAACACACGATTCCAGAGCTGATGAAAAGTAAATCTTATGTATTAGCTCCAGAAATTTACGATTGCATTTCAGCTAAATGTGTTGAAGCTTGTGGCTTTGATGCAACAGTTTTGAGTAGTTCTGAATTTGCAAATAGCTATGGATATCCCGATTTAGGGTTGCTTACATTGGATGATTTTGTAGATGTGACAACTCGAATTTGCCGTTGTTCATCACTGCCGATGATTGTAGATGCTGAGGAAGGATTTGGTAGAGTTATCCATGCATATCTTACAGCTCAAAGACTTGCGGAAGCTGGTGCTGGGGGAATTCTTATTACTGATTTGGTTGATATTGGAATAAAAGGGATGCTTCCAATTGATGAAGCTGTTCAAAGGTTCAAGGCTGCAAAAAAAGGACTTGAAGGATCAAAATGCATTCTCGTAGCACGAACAGAATTCACCCCTGACAATCCTCAACTTGCTTATGACAGATGTAATAGGTATCTGGATTTAGGAGCAGATATGACATTGATACATTTCGGCATAAACAAAGCATATGACAACAACAAGACCCGCGTCTGTGAAGAAATTGCAAAGCATGTTCCTGGGTGGAAGTGGTTTCCGGATCTTCAGGCAAGTGATGTTGGTGTAAATTTGAGTGACATGGCTGAATTGGGTTTCAAATTTGTAGGTGCTCATTATCTCAGAACCAGTGCAATGGAAGGAATGCTCGACTATGGCATGCACGTATATGAGAGAGAAGATAATACCTATCATACTACTCATTGTCGTGCACCTAAGAATGCGCCTGAACCTTACTCAATTGGTTTTAATGAGTGGTATGAAATTGAGAAAGACATTTTGCAGGACCCTGACATGATTAATAGGGGCAACTATAAGATGTTCAGAAGATTCGTAAAATAAAAAGGAGGAGTTCAAAATGTCAATGATGTATACAATGAGACAGCTTCTTGCGATTGAACCTTATGTACTAGCTCCAGAAATCTACGATTGTATCTCTGCAAGATGTGTTGAGGCTTGTGGTTTCAAAGCTACTATTTTAAGTAGTGCAGAACTGGCAAATAGCTATGGTTTACCTGATTTGGGTCTTCTTACACAGACAGATGTTGTAGAGGCTACTGCAAGAATATGCAAGTTTTCAAAGATTCCTATGATAGTTGATGCAGAAGAAGGATTTGGAAGAGCCATTAATGCATATCGTACAGCAGAAAGATTGGCTGAAGTTGGTGCTGGTGGCGTTTTGATGACAGACCTAAATGAGATAGGCCTGAAGGGTTCATTGCCAGTCAAAGAAGCAAAAGAACGATTTAAAGCGGCACATGCTGCACTTGAGGGATCTGATGCTATTCTTGTTGCTAGAACAGAATATATTCCTTCTGAGGGTCTTCAAGGTGCATGTGATAGATGTAACCACTATATTGATTCTGGAGCTGACATGGTCCTTATCCATTTTGGCATCAACCCATATGAAGGAGATAAAACTGAAATGTGCAAGTTTGTCTCAGAAAGGGTTCCTGGGTGGAAATGGTTCCCGGATTTGAATGCAACAGACAAAGTGGATTTGAAGGAGATTTCACAGTACGGCTTTAATTTCACTGGTGTTCATTATTTGCAGACTAGTGCTATGGAGTCCATGCTTGATTATGGTGTTCATGTCTTTGAACGCCAAGACAATATTTATCATGACGATAGTCGTATAGCTCCTCCTAATATGCCTCCTGCAACAAGGTTAAATATGGATATGTGGTTTGAAAGAGAGAAGGAAATTTTGGATGATCCTGATCTTGATTTAAAGGGAAATTACAAGATGTTCTATCATCATGGTCGTATCCCTGCGGAAAGAAGTTAATTTAGGGTTTTAAGGCCCATAAAAAAAGGAGAAAGAAAATGAAAAAAGTATTTACAACTATTTGTATTCTGTTAGTTGCATTTGCTTTGTTCGCTGGTGCTTCTTCAGAGACAACCACCAGTTCAACAACAACTGCTTCTTCTGGGGAGCCAAAATCTGGAGGAATTCTCAGAATTGCTCAGCTTGCAAATGTAAATGATTATTCATGGTATGGTGGACTTGCACTCCGTGATAATCTAAGCTTGGGTTTCTGCATGGAATCTTTGCTTTACTATGATAATGAGACAGGTGAAATCAAACCATATCTCGTAGATTATTATGATATGGATACTGATAAGATGACCCTGACCATGAAGGCAAAAGAAGGTATTTATTTCCATGATGGATCAGAACTAACAGCTGAAAACATTAAGTGGTGTATTGAATACTATCGCGACAATTCAAAGTATGGTACCCAGTATCTTGGAAATGTTGGAGAAATTGAGTGCCCTGATAAGTATACAGTCGTTCTTCATCTGAAATCTCAGAATATTGCCTTGTTGTTTAACCTTACTAACCGTGCTGGTATGATGTATTCAAAGAAGGCTTTTGATACTTATGGTGTGGATTATACATATAACCATCCAGTAGGAACTGGCCCATTTGTATTCAAAGAGTGGAAAGTTGATGAAAAGGTTGTGTACGAAAGAAATGACAATTATTGGAATGGTCCAGTTTATCTTGATGGTGTTGAAGTGATCATTTACAACGAGTCTCTTGTTGCTGAGGCCGCATTCAAGGTTGGTGAGGTTGATGCAATCTATGGTGAGAACTTTGAGCTTTCTGCCTGTTCTGATCTTGCAGCTGAAGGATTTGAAGGAGTTCCTTATGCAAAGTCTGCACAGCTTTATGTCGTTGGTTTCAATTGTCAGGATGCTGATGATCCTTTCTATGACATTAGAGTTCGTCAGGCGGTATGCTATGCTATTGATTCTGAGACAATCAATGCTGCATGTAACTATGGATTTGCCCAGATGACAAACCAGTGGGCTCTTCCTGGAAGTCCATATTACAACAATGAAGTTGTAGGATTTGAATACAATCCAGAAAAGGCCAAGCAGCTTCTTGCAGAGGCTGGTTATCCAAATGGTTTTAAGACCCGAATTACATTCAAGTATAACGATAACATCCTTGAACTTGCTACAATTATTCAGGCTGAGTTGAAGGAAGTTGGAATTGAGGTTGAGCTGAATCGTCTTGAGGGTGCAGCTTTTGTCAACAAGATCAATGATTGGGATTATGGTATGATTCTGCATACAGCAACATATGAACCAGCTGTTACAACCAAGTTCAAAGGAATGTATGCAAAGACTGTTCTTGAAAGTAGCGCTCTTGCCCTTGGAAAGGGATGTTTCCTCCATCCAGATGATCTTGATGCTGCAGTTGAAGGTGCTGTTCAGTCCTTTACTCCGGAAGATGAGCAGGTCCATATCCGAGAGGCCCAGATTCTTCTTCATGACAAGTATGTTCTTTGGTATCCAATGTTCTCACTCAGTGATATCTGTTTCATGAAGGATTATGTGAAGGGTTGGTCGTATCTTACAAATGGAAGCTATGCCGGATGCTTCGGAGAAGGTGAAGCTCACGTTTGGCTTGATAAGTAATAGTGAGATGGCTTCATTCAGGCATGAGAATCTCATGCCTGAATGTTATTAATTCAGTTTATTTAGGTTTGTTGTTTACAGGATTATGTAATGGGTAAATATATATTAAGAAGAGTTCTAATATCACTGCTAACAATCTTCATTGTTTCAGTCCTTGTTTTTGCACTTGTCCGATTGCTCCCAGGTGATCCTGCAATTGTTATGTTGGGGGAAGGTGCAACCCCTGAGAAGGTTGCTGCTCTTAGAGCGGAACTAAATCTGGACAAACCCTATGTAAAACAATATGTATTATGGGTTAATGATCTAATTCACGGTGATTTTGGTACTTCTGTGGCGTATTACCATAAAGAAGTTGCAGATATGATTCCAGACAAAGTAATTGCAACTTTGACACTGACCGTTCCTGCTTTATTAATTGCAATTATACTTGGTTTGTTTGCTGGAACAATATCTGCTTTAAAAAGAGGTTCCGCTTTAGATCAGACGGTAACAGTTCTTTCAACTTTTGGAGTTGGGTTACCTGCATTCTGGATAGCTATATTCCTGATTTTTCTTTTTGCTTTGAAACTTAAGCTACTTCCGACACAGGGCTATGTTAGTCCATTTGTTAATTTTAAAGATTATATTGTTAGGGCTATTTTACCCATTTTTTGTATATCACTCAGTTTCCTTGCAACAATAACAAGGCAGACTAGGTCTCAGATGCTAGAAGTTCTCAATCAAGACTATATAAGGACTGCAAGAGCTGATGGAATAAAAGAGAGCAGGATTATTACTAAGCATGCAATTAAGAACGCAGCAATTCCATTAGTTTCTATTATTTCTTTGATGTTTAGGATGCTAATTGGTGGAACAATTGTAATAGAAAATGTTTTTAATATTCCCGGCATAGGTGCATTTGCTCTTACATGTTTGATGAAGAGAGATTACATATGTGTTCAGGCTGTAACTTTAATCATGGCGATCGTAACTGTGTTTGGAAATCTGTTGGCGGATATCATGTACTGCATTATTGATCCAAGGATTAGAGAAAGGTGGGCAAAATGAATACAAACAGCTTAGTCTTTAGATTTCAGAAAACAACTAAGGTATTCTTTGGAAGAGGTTTTGTAACTGTTTTTTCGACATTATTTATTGTCCTTTTGGTACTTCTTTCAATAGCTGCTCCTTTATTTTGTCAGGATCCATTAAAGCAGGACTTAATTCATAGATTCTCAAAACCTTCATTACAGCATATTCTTGGAACTGATTCATTTGGAAGAGATATCTTTAGTCGCTTAATATATGGAACCAGAATATCTTTGATGGCTAGTTTGATGTCTGGTTTATTGGCAGCAATAATTGGAATATCATTGGGTTTAGTAGCTGGTTATTTTGAAAAATTTGTTGGTGCTTTAATCATGAGAATGGTGGATGCACAATTGTCCATCCCTCCATTGATTTTCTCTATGATAATATGTGCAATTCTTGGTAGTGGTATATGGCAAACTGTAATAGCTATAGGCATTGGAATGATTCCAACATATGTTCGTCTTGTTCATGGAATGGTTCTAACTTTAAAAGAAAATGATTATATTATTGCAGCGAATATCATAGGCCAAAAAAACAGAAAAATATTATTTAGACATTTATTACCAAACTGTTATCCCTCTATCATTGTTCTATTTACTATGAACTTGGGAAGTGCAATTCTCTCTGAGGCAGGATTAAGCTTTATTGGGCTTGGAATTGTTTCCCCTAATATTTCGTGGGGTTGTATGGTCTCTGAGGGTTATCCTTATTTGGCGAAGGTCCCTTTGCTTGCTATTATCCCTGGCCTATTAATTGCTATCGTTGTTATTTGCTTCAATTTTATTGGAGACGGACTTAGAGATGCTCTTGATCCCAGACTAAGAGGTAAGTTGTAATGAGTAGTAAGTTGCTTGAAGTTAAAAATTTAAAGACGTCATTCTTTACTCCGGAAGGAGAGGTTAAAGCTGTCTCTGGCGTTTCGTATTATGTTGATCAAAAAGAAATCATAGCTATAGTCGGAGAAAGTGGGTGTGGAAAATCTGTTACACAAATGTCCGTGATGCAGTTGATTCAAACTCCTCCAGGAAAGATTTTAGAAGGAGAGGTTTTCTTTGAAGGCGAAGATTTGCTGAAGTATCATTCAAAGTCTAAACAAATGCTCAGCGTTAGAGGTTCTGGGATCTCAATGATTTTCCAAGAACCAATGACATCCCTAAACCCTGTGTTGACGGTCGGTTATCAACTTACGGAAATGATAATGACTCATAAAAAGGTAAATAAGGAAGAAGCAAATAAGCAAGCTTTGCAACTGTTAAATGATGTTGGTATTCCAGAAGCTAAACGGCGATTGAAAGAATATCCATTTCAGATGAGTGGAGGAATGCGTCAAAGAGTGATGATTGCTTTGGCTATTTCTTGCAATCCTAAATTGATTATAGCTGATGAACCTACAACAGCATTAGATGTTACAACACAGGCTCAGATTATGGAAAAATTAATGTCACTTGTTCGGGAAAGAAATACGGCTTTAATTATAATTACACATAATCTTGGACTTGTGGCTAGATATGCAGAGAGAATATATGTCATGTATGGCGGTAGGATAATAGAATCTGGTACAGCTGAAGATATTCTTAAGAATCCAGTTCACCCATACACTAATGGTTTGTTGGCATCCGTTCCTAAGTTGGATCAAAGTAGAAGTCAGGAACTGATTCCAATTCCTGGTGCACCTCCGAAGCTTATTAATTTGCCAGATTCCTGCAATTTTATGCCAAGATGCAAATTCGCTTGTGAAAAGTGTAAGAAATCAAAAGCTCCAGAACTGCACTGTATAGACGGAAAAATGCATTTTGTTGCTTGCCATGTAAAGGGAGTGGATAACTAATATGAATGATAATACAACCAAAGAAAAAGCTTTTCTCGATGTGTCTAATTTAAAGATGTTTTTCCCCGTGCATCAAAGTTTCTTTAAGAAAGCGACTACATATGTAAAGGCTGTTGATGGGGTTTCATTTTCTATAGAAAAAGGAAAAACCTTTGGTTTGGTAGGAGAGTCTGGTTGTGGTAAGACTACAATAGGGAGATGCATTCTTCGAATGTATGAACCTACAGGTGGAACAATCTATTACAAAGGAAATGATATAACACATTTGAACAGCAAAGCCATTAAACCTTTCAGACATGAAATCCAGATTATATTCCAAGATCCATATGGGTCTCTTGATCCTAGACAATCAATTGGTTCCATAATAAAAGAAGCTTTAATAGCTAGTGAACGTGATGATATAAAAAAGAGTGAGATAAATGATAAGGTAAATGAATTGCTCACCCTTGTTGATCTTGATCCGTCAATGTCCACTCGTTTTCCACACGAATTAAGTGGTGGACAAAGACAGAGAGTTGGTATAGCAAGAGCTCTTGCTTGTAATCCTCAATTAATAATTTGCGATGAGCCCGTATCAGCTCTAGATGTTTCTATTCAAGCCCAAGTAATTAATCTTTTTAAAGAATTGCAAAAGAAATTGGGACTTACGTACGTTTTTATAGCACATGATCTT
>DMOO01000217.1 GCA_003456855.1 Sphaerochaeta sp. | reverse complement strand
ATGGCCTCGTGGGCCTCCTGGGCGCTTGAGCTCTTTGCTGCGTACTGGCGTGACTTCTCAGGCACATAGTCTGAACCGTAGAGTGCAAGTGCTGCCTCTCTTGCAGCCCTGATTCCCTCCTGGGAGAGTGTCGGGCTGTCTGTTCTCATGTAGGTGATGAAACCGTTCTCGTACAGGCTCTGGGCCACTCTCATCGTGTCCCTGGCGCTCAGGTGGAGCTTTCTGTTTCCCTCCTGCTGGAGTGTGCTGGTGATGAAAGGCGGTGCCGGTCTCTGGGTGATCTGCTTCTCCTTGATGTCGGAGATGATGAAATCGCTCTTCTTGAGTGAAGCTGCCAGACCCTTTGCGTCCTCCTCTGAAAGGAGGATGACCTTCGAGGAGCCTGTGTACTTGCCGGTCTCGCTGTCAAAGTCCTTTCCGTTGGCGACCCTCTGTCCGTCGATGCTCTCTATCTGGGAGAAGAAGCCCTCTGCGTAGGTTGCCTTGACGTCCCAGTACTCTGACTTTTTGAATGTCAGTCTGAGTCTCTCGCGGTCGACAACAAGTCTGAGACCAGGTGACTGGACTCTTCCGGCGCTGAGGCTCTTGTTGGAGAGCTTTGACCAGAGAACAGGTGAGATGGTGTAGCCGTAAAGTCTGTCCAGGACCCTTCTGGCTTCCTGGGCGTGCACGAGGTTCATGTCCAGGTCCCTGCCCTTCTCGAAGGCCTCGAGGATCGCCTTCTTCGTGATCTCGTGGAAGACCATTCTCCTGGTTGGCATCTTAGGCTTGAGAACCTCGACTAGGTGCCAGCTGATGCTCTCTCCCTCGCGGTCCTCATCAGTTGCCAGGATCAGCTCGTCGGCTCCCTTGAGCTCGCTCTTGATCTGGGAGATGACCTTCTCCTTGGTCTCGTCTATGACATATTTCGGCTTGTAGCCGTTTTTGACGTCGATACATAAATCGTTTTTCGGAAGTGTTCTGATGTGTCCGTTGCTTGCAACGACAGTGCAGTCATTTCCAAGGAATCTTCTTATGGTCTTTGCCTTTGTAGGCGACTCTACGATGATTACTTTCTTCTCCGCCATTGGAATTCTCCTTGTGTCGAATTACAGTGCCTAATATATATAGAAACAAAGTTCGAGGTTGTCAACATCGGAAAACAAACTTTTTTCGGCTCCTCCGCCCCTTAATCTATGATTAAGAAAAATATAGCGAATCTTGCTGAACATGGCCCTGCTGGTTTATATTTGACACATGAAAAAGTCAATCGCTTCATTGTCAGCCCTGCTGGTCCTTGCCATGGTGCTCCTGTCCTCCTGCGTGGTGGCGGAGAAGATGACCCTGCAGGGAGACTACACAGAGACACCCGCCGTCCCTGGCAAGAGCCATGTGGATCTGTCAGTCGACGACTTCTTCGTCGGTGTCGTCGAGGACCTGTCCAACTGGGATGACCAGGGGAACAACGACCCTATCATAGACGTCGCCGTCCAGGACTTCGTCAAGAACCTGGAAAGGTCCAAGGTTACGGGCGACATAAAGTTCATAGAGACCGGGTACAACACGTACATGGGCGACTTCACCTTCACCGACTTCAACCAGCTTCTGGTGGACCTGTCCAACGGCCAGAGCGACCAGACCATAGTGACCATGAAAGAGAAGGACTGGCACACGCGTGTGGAGATTTCAATAAACATGGACAACTACGCGCAGCTTACAAAAATCATCCCGTTCCTTGCCGACCCGAACTTCGAGGTCTACGGACCTCTTTACAACCACGACCTGACCGAGGAGGAGTACCTGGAGATGGTCTCCTTCATCCTGGGCGAGCAGTGCCCTGAGAGCATCGGGAACTCATCAATAAGAATCCAGATAGTTGCCCCAAGCAACATCCTGGAGCACGACGGAAAGCTCAAGGGAAAGAAGACGGTCGAGTTCTCATTCCCGTTAATCGATTTCCTGCTTCTGCATGAAAGCATTGATTTCTATCTAGAGTATTGATTACAGGTCATTGATTTGATAAGTTTGTGCAGGCCTCTTCCGAGGCCTGTTTCTTTTATACGTTGAAGCGGAAGAACATCACATCGCCGTCCTGGACGACGTATTCCTTGCCCTCTATCCTGAGCTTTCCCGCCTCCTTGACCTTGGCCTCGGAGCCGTACTTGAACAGATCCTCGCAGCTGTAGACCTCGGCCTTGATGAAGCCCTTCTCGAAGTCCGTGTGGATGACGCCCGCAGCCTGCGGAGCCTTGCTTCCGGCCTTGAAGGTCCAGGCTCGGTCCTCGTCAGGTCCGGCTGTGAAGAAGGTCCTCAGTCCCAGAGTCGCGTATGCCTCACGGATCAGGGCGTTCATTCCGCTCTCCTCAAGACCCATCTCGGACAGGAACTCGGCCCTCTCCTCAGGTGTGTCCATCTGGGCTATCTCAGCCTCGACCTTTCCGCAAATCGTGACGACCGAGGCACCCTCCTTCTCCGCTATGGCCTTGACCGTCTTCACATAGTCGTTGTCCTCACCGATGGAGTTCTCGTCTATGTTGCAGACGTAGATCACAGGCTTCATGGTGATCAGGTGGAGGTCATAGACCATGGCCCTCTCATCAGGGTCTGTGATTATGGACCTTGCGCTTATGCCCTTCTCAAGGCCTGCAAGGAGCTTCTCGTAGATCGGGATGACGGCCAGCAGGTCCTTTGAGTGGTTGACTTTTGCAAGCTTGGAGTCCTTCTGGTATCTCTTGTCCACCGTGTCGTAGTCGGCGAGGCAGAGCTCGATGTCGATCGTCTCTATGTCGCTTGCCGGGTCGATCCTGTTGTTCACATGGATGATGTCCGGGTTGTCGAAGCAGCGCACGACGTGAGCGATGACTCCAACCTCACGGATGTTGGCAAGGAACTTGTTTCCAAGACCCTCGCCCTTGGATGCACCGGCGACCAGGCCAGCGATGTCAACGAACTCCGTCACTGCAGGGATGACCTTTGCAGGCGGGATCAGCTTGACTATCCTGTCCAGCCTCTCATCAGGGACGTTGACTATGCCCACATTGGGCTCTATGGTGCAGAACGGATAGTTGGCCGCCTCAGCCGGTGCGCTTGTGAGCGCTGAGAAGATTGTCGATTTTCCTACGTTCGGAAGTCCTACTATGCCGCAATTGAGTCCCATTGACCGCCTCCAAAACCATGTTGCAAGAGCATATTATCATCTTTTTCCTCCTTGCTCTATATGTTATGATTCCCACATGCAAACCAAGTTGGACATGACCAAGCCACAGGACATCTTCAGGAAGATCACGGCAATGCTCGTGGTGACCTCTGACCAGGCCCCATCGCGCGCAGCCGCAGAGCGAAGGCGTGACGAGCTCGAGTCCCTGTGCACAACGCTTGGCATCAAGTGCGCCTGCTGGGACTTCTTCAACATAAGAAGCTTCAACAGCGCCACGTACATAGGAACCGGCCAGGTCCAGAGGCTTGCATGGTACGCGCAGGAGAACCAGTGCAACCTGGTGGTCTTCAACAACTCGGTCAGCCCGCGCATCCAGAGGAATCTGGAGCAGATCCTGGGCATAGCCGTGGTGGACAGGCAGGAGATAATCCTCCAGATCTTCGCGAACCGCGCCACAACCCGTGAGGCAAGGCTCCAGGTGGAGCTTGCACAGCTCCAGTACTCCCTTCCAAGGCTGAAGCGCAAATGGGGCGAGCTCTCCCAGCAGCGCGGCGGCGTCAAGGGCGCCAAGGGAAGCGGAGAGAAGCAGCTTGAGCTTGACCGCCGCCAGGCCCAGGCAAGGATCGTGCGCCTTAAGCGTGAGATCGACGAGATCGGAAAGAGCCGCGATGTCCAGAGACGCAACAGAAGACAGGGAAACGTGCCCAATGTCGCCATCGTGGGCTACACCAACAGCGGGAAGTCCACCCTGCTCAACCGAATCTCAGATGCCAACGTCCTCTCGGAGGACAAGCTCTTCGCGACCCTGGACCCCACGACAAGACGTGTCCACCTCCCAGGTGGAGGTACATCCCTGTTCACAGACACGGTAGGCTTTGTCAGCGACCTTCCGCACGAGCTTGTCGACTCCTTCAAGTCAACCCTTGAGGAGGCAGTCCTGGCTGATGTGCTTCTCATTGTGCTCGACGCCTCCCGCGATGACTTTCTGATGTGCTGGGAGACCACACGAAGCGTACTTGAGGACCTCAAGGCCTTCGACAAGCCCCGCCTTGTGCTTCTTAACAAGATGGACCTGGTGACGGAGGAGACTCTGTTCGCCATAAACTCCTTCTGCCTCTCCGGGGAGAGGTGCCTTAAGGTCTCCGTCAAGGATGACCCGAACCTGGAGGAGGTACTTTCAACCATAGAGAACATGATCAGCAGCAAGGAGAACCCATGAGAAGAACCACTCTTTTCCTGATTGCAGCTTTAGCACTTATATTCGCCCTCACCTCCTGCCAGACGGCAAAGGTCGAACAGGAGCCACAGGTGGTGGAGATAATACTTCGCATAGAGATCGTCGATGTCCCTGCGGAGAAGCCCGCCTCCGAAGAGCCTGCCTTGGTCGAGGAACCGGTTGTGATTTCAGAGCCTGAGGTCACCGAGGAATCTGTCGTGGCTTCGGAGCCTGAGGTTGTCTGGACTGTCGGCGAGACCGGTCCGAACGGTGGTCTGGTCTTCGAGTGCGAGGGTCGCTACCTTGAGATGGCGGAGCCCTTCTATGAGGTCAGCAACTTTGACGCATCGATTGCCTTGGTTGCGGAGCTTGCTGCAGAAAGTGGAGTCATGTACAGACTTCCCACCATCGTTGAACTTACCAACCTCTATGATCAGCTTGTGCTCTCAGGCATCAACGAGGACATCGAATGGACCTATTACTGGAGCAGTGAGGAGGTCGATGAGGCTTCCGCGAAGGTGATGAATTTCGATACGGGCTTCGAGGGTCAGTTCTACAAGAGCATGGACTTTCTCGGCGTGATCCCGGTGGTGGAGCTCTAGCGGTTCTCCTCTATCTTTCCAGCAAGCTGTCCACAGGCTCCCCTGATGGAGCGGCCACGGCTTATCCTTATGGTATACTCTACTCCCCTTCTGGTCAGGGCGTTGGTGAAGAACCTTATCTCCGAGTCCGTCGGCGTCTCATACGGAAGCTCCGGGCATGGGTTGAAAGGAATCAGATTCACTATGACCTCAAGACTTCTGCAGAAGCGTGCAAGCTTGTCCGCATCCTCCTCGGCTATGTTCATGTCATGGATCATGCAGTACTCGAAGGTGAAGCGTCTGCCGCTGACCTTCTGGAACCTGACAAGTGCATCCCTGAGCTCCTTAAGCGGGTATGCACGGTTGACCGGCATCAAGGATGACCTCTTCTCATCGTCCGCGGTGACCAGAGAGACTGCAAGCTTGACTGGAACCTTCCTCTTTGCAAGCTCGTTGATCCCGGGCACGACGCCGCAGGTCGAGATCGTTATCCTTCTGTGGCTCAGGTTCAGACCCTCCGGGTCATGGAGGAAGGTTATCGCGCTCAGGACGTTCTCAAGGTTTGCAAACGGCTCTCCCATGCCCATGAAGACGACATGGCTGATCTTTCCGGGCGCCACGTTCTGCAGATGCATGAACTGCTCCACTATCTCGAAGTCCTTCAGGTTCCTCTTCAGCTTAAGCGTACCTGTTCTGCAGAACCTGCATCCCATTGCGCAGCCCACCTGGCTTGATACACAGGCTGTGAGCTCGCCTTCCTTGTCCGTCAGGAGCACACACTCGACGATGTTCCCGTCAAAGAGCTCAAGTGCAAGCTTCGCTGCCCCGTCGTCATCGGTCTGGCTGGTGAGGACCTTGCTTGAGAAGGTGCTGGGGTGTTCATTGGATAAACGCTCCCTGAGAACCTTCGGGAGATTCGTCATGGCATCAAAGGATTCAACACCCTTCACCGCCCACTGGTAGACCTGCTTGCCCTGGAAGGTTTTCTCTAAACCCAACAGTTTTGAGAGATCTGTTGGATTCTTTGCAAAGATGGAGAAGAAGTCGGAATTGGCCATGAAACCTCCGTTGGGCAATAAGTAAAATCTGACTGAATAATAGCAGAAAAAACATAATTTGGATACTTTGCAGACGTATTACTATTTGGTAATATTTAACTGTATTAATACTGAGACCCAAGGGTTGGGTCAAATAGGAGAATTTGCAAATGAAGAAAGTTCTTATTGTTCTTGCTCTCGTAGCACTGGCAATCGTTCCAGTCGCAGCCAAGGGAGTTGGTGCTATCGGTCTCGAGCTTGGCTCACCATCAGGTGTCACATTCAACTATGACATCGACGACAAGTGGGATGGATACGCAACAATCGGTTTCGGTTTCATCGGTGACCAGACAGTCAGATTCGCAGTTGGCGGACAGTACAAGGTTGCAGAGTTCAACATTGACAAGGCTGAGTTCGATGTCAACGTTGGTCTCCAGTCAGGTGCTACAATCTACCTCGGCGACAATGTCTACTTCGGTATCCCTGTTCTCGCAACAGGTTCCATCTCATATGACTGGACATGGAAGGACGTAGGCGACTTCACAGCTTATCTGAGACTCGGTCTTGGTGTCGGTCTTGCATTCGCTGATGGCCTCGGAGTCGGTTTCGACGGAGCTGGTGCTCTTGGATGTGTCTATCACTTCTAAGATCTGTTCAGCCTAGCTGAGACAAAAGTGGCGCTTCTTCTGGAAGCGCCATTTTTTTGACCTTTTCCTTTTTGTTGAAAGAGTTGCTTTTAGATCATACCTTGTAGAAGGCCTTCATGCCCTCCGTCAGGTACAGGGTGTCCATCGTGCCTGCGGTCTCGTATGGTGAGTGCATGGCAAGCTGGGCTGATCCGATGTCCACTGTAGGGATGGCGATCTGTGTGGTTGAGATGTTTCCAAGTGTTCCGCCGCCTGTGACGTTGGAGTTGTTGTGGAAGACCTGGTATGGGATCTCGGCGTTCTGCAGGATGTTCTTCAGGTAGGCTCCGCTCTGTGCGTCTGTGGTGTACTTCTGGTTTCCCGCATACTTGATCATGATCCCCTTGTTGATCAGAGGCTTGTTGGTCGGGTCGCACTTCTCTGGATAGTTCGGATGGAAGGAATGTCCGTTGTCGGCGCTGAGCATGAAGCTTCCCGCCTGGACTGAGTACTTTCTGTCCTCGTTCCAGCCCATCGAGCAGGCGATGCGGTCTGTGACCTGTCTGAGGAAGTCGCTGTTGGCTCCCTGCTTGGTCGAGCTTCCGACCTCCTCGTTGTCGAACAGTGCGACCATCTGGATCTTGGAGCTCTGCGAGTCCTCGCAGTTGATGAAGGCCTTGAGACCGCTGAAGGCGCACTGGAGGTCATCGATCTTGGCGATGGAGAAGAACTCATCGTCGATTCCCCAGATCGAGCCGGGCATCCTGTTGTACAGGAAGAGCTCGGTGTCAAGGACGTCATCCTCATCGACCTCGAGAAGGTCTGCGACCAGATTCCTGACCGCACCCTTCCTGCCGCCTTCGCAGATAATCGGGAGCAGCTCCTTCTGGATCTTGAACTCGTGTCCGGTGTTTGCCTCGCGGTTCTGATGGATGCAAAGATTGACTATCTGGCAGAGATCCTTGTCAAAGTTCACAAGTCTCTCTTCAACTGAGCCATCGTCCTTCTTGATGAATGCCCTTCCTGCCATTGACAGAGGTCTGTCGAACCAAGGGGCCATGAGCATTCCGCCGTAGCCCTCTACGTTAAGTGTCGTGTATGTATCCCCGTTTGTGATCTCAGGGTTGCTCTTGACCTTGAAGGATGGACTGTCCGTGTGGGCGGCGACTATCGAATAGCCTGTGGCCTCCCCCTCCGGCATGCGGAAGGCGATTATCGAGGAGCTGTTCCTGGTGACGAAGTAGCTGTTTCCCGCCTCGACCTTGAAAGGCTTCCTCTCATCAAGTCTGATGGCACCGGCGTTCTCAAGTATAGCCGCAGCATTGGCCACAACGTGGTAGCATGACGGACTGTCCTGGATGAAATCCATGAGCTCCAAAGTCGATTCGATGTACTTCTGTTCCATATATACCTCCTGCCACATCGTGGCCCTATGGGATTATAGCACAAATGGAGGCGGACTCACAGATTGAATGTCAGTGCTTCTCACAGAACTCCTTGAGCCTGACCTCTGTGTCGTAGAGCTCCTTGGAGATGCTCTTGATGGTCTGCATGTCGAGTTGGCCCTGGGCCTCGATCCTGCGTCCTATGGCCACGGTGACCCTCTCGTACCAGTGCTTTCTGGGTTTTACGTACATCGGGATTATCGGGGCCTTGCAGCGCATCGCCATCATGGCGGCGCCGTCCTTGAACGGGTTGACCTGCTGCTGGTCCTTCAGTCCTCCCTCGGGGAAGATCACGACCATGTGACCCTGCTCCAGGTTGTTCTTCACCCCGTGGAAGGTGGACATGGAGAAGTTCTCCTTGTTGACCTCAATGCAGTGAACATGTGTGAAGAACCACCTGCCCAGCCTTGTCCTGAACAGGTCTGTGCTGGCCACGAAGACTGGGCAGCGTGAAGGGATGGAGCACATTATGAAGATGGGATCCGACATTGAGTTGTGGTTTGCCACCACGAGGCAGGGGCCCTTGAGAGAGGTCTTGCCCTCCATGTAGAGCTTTTTGGGCCTGAAGAAGAGTATGCCCGGGTAGATCCCCGTGACCTTGACGAAATAGTAGAAGAAGAAGGACCTAACCTCTCTGTCTTTCAAGCTCCACCCCCAGCTGCACTATCTTCCTGCTCACCAGATCTGCGATCTCCCTGGCGTTATCATTCCTTGTCTTCGAATCATCGTAGAGGGCCTTGATGTCTATCGGCTTCCCGATTATGAACCGGGCCCTCTTCTTGGTGAAGTTCTCTCCGTTGGTGTAGACGGGGATCACCTGGGCCCCACTCTCAATGGCCATGTGGACAAAGCCCGTGTGGAATGGCAGAGGTCTCTTCTCATCCTTCTCGGGGAGACGACCCTCCGGATTCAGATAGATGACCCTGCCCTTCTTCAGCTGCCTGACGCACTCCTCCGTGACCTTGGTGGAATGGCTTTCCCTGTCCACCCTGATGCATCCAAGGGCCTTGAGGAAGAATGTGACCAGGAAGTTCTGCCGGTACATGACCTCGGCCACTATGCTGTGGCTGAACCTTGGCACTGTTGCCAGCAGGAAGACTATGTAGTCGAACAGCTGGAGATGGTTGGAGACCACAATGGTCCGCCGTGGGATGAAGCGTCCCTGGACGGAGCGGTCCTCATAGTACACCTTCGTCCTGAAGACGGGCCAGAAGACCGGGACCCCCGTTATGACGGCGAACCAGTAGAAGAGGTGCTTCATGCGTTGTAGATCCTGTTGACGTCAGACTGCATGACAGAAAGACCGATGATGTTCAGAGGCAGGATCGGAAGGATGATGCCTGTTATGATGTAAAGCAATGAGCTTCCTCTGAGCTTTACACCCTTCTCCTTTGCTACTGCGTGGAGGGCCTTGTTCAGCTTGACCATGACGAAGATGCTTCCGAACGGGACCAGGCAGCTGAGCAGCCATCTTGGAAGACGGCGGAACCTGCCGCAGATATCCCTGACGGAACCGAAGAGGAACACCGGCCAGATGAAGCCGAAGACGCAGGCGGAGAGGATCGTCAGAACGATCTGGACAAAGACGTACTCGCCCTTCTCCTGCTTGTCAGCATTGTCATTGACGATGGCTGAGATATCGACAGATGGATCATATTTCTTGAACTCCTGTGCAATGCAGGCCTCTGTGAAGTCCTTAGGAATCTTTCTGGCAGCGAAGATTCCTATTGTGCAGAAGAAGGTCACCAGGAACGGGACCATGAGAGTTCCAAGGTTGAAGACCTGGTTCTCAGCAACGCCGAACTTCTCTGCTGCAAGGGCATAGTTCCCTGCGTAGACGATTCCCTTTGCAGCCTTGGAGATGAAGAGCATCTTGATGTTCTCATAGACAAGCGATCCTGCAAGGGCACCGACGATCGAGGTGCACAGTGCCTCACCTGCGAAGTACATGGCGCTGTGGATGATACCGTAGATCTTGCGCTCGACGGTGGAAACCGAGGAGGCTGCCATGTACTTCGCAGGTGAGGCACTGTGCACCTGCGAAGTA
>DMOO01000071.1 GCA_003456855.1 Sphaerochaeta sp. | reverse complement strand
TTCTCACTCTTGATCGCGTAGAACTTCTGGACCATCTGAGGCAGTCCCCAGGTTCCAAGGGAGGTCAGGATGACAACGCACAGAAGGCTGAACGGATCCGGCCCGAAGAAGGATGCGAAGATTCCAGGTGTTGTGGACACGCTGGCGTCGTCTATTGCAGCCAGGGCGTTCAGGGAACCTACGAAGCCACCGTTTATCTTCAGAACGGATGCGATGATGGCGATGATTCCACCAAGCATTATAAGGCCCTGGATGAAGTCGTTGACAGCTGTGGCCATGTAGCCACCTGCGATGACGTAGACGGCTGTCAGGGCCGCCATGACCACGATGCAGATGGTGTAGTCGACGTTGAAGCCCATTCCGAACAGACGGCTCAGGCCATTGTACAGTGATGCTGTGTACGGAATGAGGAACACGAAGATGATTATCGAGGATATGAGCTTCAGGGCCTTGCTGTTGAATCTGTTCTCGAAGAACTGCGGCATTGTGGCAGATTTGAGGTGCTGCGTCATGATCCTCGTCCTTCTTCCCAGGATTGACCAGGCAAGAAGCGAGCCGATGAACGCGTTTCCGAGTCCGACCCAGGTGGATGCAATTCCGAACTTCCAGCCGAACTGTCCGGCATAGCCGACGAAGATGACAGCTGAGAAGTAGCTGGTTCCATAGGCGAAGGCAGAGAGCCATGGGCCTACATTGCGTCCGCCGAGCACGAAGCCGTGGACATCCTTTGCCTGCTTTCTGCAGACAAGTCCTACACCAATCATGATTCCAAAGAAAACCACAAGAAGCAAAATCTTGATGATCATTGAATACCTCCAAGTCACTTTGGAATACAATGAAACATGTTAAATGGTCAATTGATGTTGTTATATTTTTTAACATTATGTTATTATTATAACATTATAGGGCAAAATTAAACCAAAATCCCCTATCTCACCTTATTAATATTGTATTTTCAGTTTGCGCTTGCCATGAAGACGGTGGCACCTGAGGCATCGACCCTAAGCTCGGAAAGTGCGCTTCCGACAATGCAGCACTGACCCTTGGACAGGATGAAGTCCCCATTGAGCCTTGCCTCGCCTTCAGTGCAGATCAGGATCCTTGGACCTCCGATGGTGTTGGTGTAGCTTCCGTTCACCATTGCCGTCAGGGTGAAGCCTCCCTCGCACACAAAGTGAGTGCCGCCCTGGTCCTTGACGCTCTCCATAGGCTTTGCATCGTAGCTCTCGCCGTACATGACCTTCTCAAGCTCATCCACATCCATGTGCTTCTTGGTAAGACCTGCCCTGAGCACGTTGTCGGAGTTGTTCATAAGCTCCACACCGTTTCCACGGATGTAGGCATGGAGAACCCTAGGCTTGAGGTAGATGGCCTGTCCCGGTTCAAGGTTGACGATGTTCAGCATGAGAGGCATGAAGACGCCAGGATCACCGAAGTACCTGTCACCAAGCTCCTTGACCAGGGAGCAGATCGGCTCCCCCAGCTCCTCGCAGTTCTTCAGAAGCTCGGCCTCGCCGAAGGACAGTGTGTCCTCATCCAGTCTGTAGATGGTGTCAAAAATCTCTTTAATCGTACCGAGTTCGGCAAGATGATCTTTATAAAGATTTGGGACCGCTTTCTGGAGCAGTTCCTTTATGGTATCGATTTCCCTGAAGCCGCACATGGCTCTGACCGGTGTCAGGGCGTACAGCATCTCGGCCTTGGGGTTTGAATCCTGGTAGTTCCAGTTCTTCCTCTCAACGCTTGAATGCTTGTCAGACTCCCCTGCAAAACCTGCTTTGGCCTGCTCTGCATCGGGATGGCACTGGATGCTCAATGCCTGTGCGATTGCCAGGACCTTGAAGAGATACGGGAACTGGTCCGCGTTCTCAAGACCGGCGAACTGGCCGTTTGAATCAAGATAATCGCAGAGCTTCTCGCCTGTCTGCTCGACTATGGCGCTGCCTTGCCTGTGTGCCCCCATCCAGAGCTCGGCCTTCGGACCGTCGTGCTCAAGGCCCAGAAGGTCTGCTATGAAGGCATCGTTTCCCCATGCGTAATCTTTGATTACAGGCTTTATTCTAAGGATTTCGCTCATATGTGGTACTCTACTCCGGAGGTCTCGCTCTGGAACACGTATGTGAGCGTCACAGAGGCGAACACTATCTTCCAAAGATATGACAGGAACAGGAAGAAGAACATCAACGTTGCAAGCGATCCATAGATCACAGAGTATTTGACTGACCTCTGGACCACGAACTGGAAGATGAACAGCAGGACCGAAACACCCACGGAACCCACTATGGAGCCTACAATGGCCACTTTGAATCTGACCTGTACATTTGGCACAAACAGATTGATGAGCAACATCAGGCCAAAGACAATCGCATATGGAAGCAGCCTATGCATAAGCCGTTGCATATAACTCAGGGCCTCAATGCCCCGAATTTCAAGGGATAGCGAGTTAAAACGCACAGTCGTGTAGACCAACAGCACTATCGCAATGATGGCAACCGCTATTATTCCTATGTACTTTATGTACCGAAGGACGGGATTCCCCTTCTTGTTTGCATGGAAAATCTTGTTCACACAAGTAAATAGCTTGTCTATAAGCAGTATGAACGTCAAGCTGAAGGACAGGATGCTTATTATACCCGTGCCCATGGCATTCTTGGTGAATGAGCTCAGGTAACCCACAAGGTTGTTTCCGGTCTCTGCACCGAAGGTACTGATCACCCAGTCCTCAATCAGGGCCACAAACGGGTCAAGCACGCCGAAGACGTTGAGAACAGTGTATATGACGGCAAGGCAAGGCACCACGGCTATAAGAGTTGAATAGACCATGCCGTTGGCCAACATGGTGACAGAGCTTTCGGAGAACTGTTCCCCGAAGCTCGTTCCAAGCCTCACAAGGCTGAGAGAATTTTTTCTTTTTCCTTTGGACGGCATTGTTTAATCGATATGGTTCTCAAGCCACTTGGCCAGAATGCCATATATCTCCTTCTTGTTGGTTTCGTTCAGAAGCTCATGGCGGGCTCCCGGAACAAGCTCCAGGGAGACATCAGCGATTCCGACACTGGTGTAGAGATTGTAAACCTTTCTGACGCCCTTTCCGAAATCTCCGACAGGGTCCATCTCTCCGCTGATGATCAGCAGAGGAAGGTCCTTTGGAAGGGTCTCGGCATTGGCCTTGCTGTTTGCAAACTCGACTCCGGTAAGCAGATCGTAGAAGAAACCATTGGTGCAAAGGAATCCGCACTTGTCGTCCTTGACATACTTCTCGACTTCCTTGGCATCTCTTGAGAGCCAGTCGAAATCGGTCATGCTAGGATCGAAAGCCTTGTTGTATGCACCGAATGACAACTTGTTCATCAGGACTCCAGGAGACTTTGAGCCATTCTTGCGGATCTCTCTCTTGCAGAGGAGCTTTCCGACCTTTCCGACAATGCCCTTGCTGCAACCGGTTCCCATGATGATCACACCGGAGTAGAAGTCAGGGTGCTTGACCATTACGGTTCTTGCCATGAAACTTCCCATGCTGTGTCCCATGAGGAAGGTTGTATTCACGCTGTACTGTGAAGTGATGAAGTTAGCTATCTCGAAAGCGTCCTCTGAAACCCTGTTCCAGCCATCGCTCTCAGCAAACCAACCCAGATCATCCTCTGTTGCTGATGCTCCATGTCCTCTATGATCTGCGGCGAACACCGCGATACCCAATTTATTTAAATATTCTGCAAACTTGGCGTAGCGGTCTGAATACTCAGCCATGCCATGGAGAATCTGCAGAAAAGCTTTGATTTCTGTATTTGGAGAAGGCAACCAGAGGTTATAGGCCAACTTATGACCATCTGAACAGATGAAGAAATTCTCTGCCATAGTTATAACCCCCAAGTATAATCCAGAAAAATTGTCTTCTGGAAAACAAAATCTATATTAAAAACCTATACAGGTTGACTATCATAATCATACTATGATTGAAATTCCATTTACAAGTTAAGTTTTAATAATTATCTATATCAAGACCCCCAAAATCAAACCAGAAAATAAAAAAACCTTAACAACTGTTTAGATTTTTCGAAAAACAGAGAATATGTTACAGTAAAATCATACAATGCTAGAAATAAAATGCGATTCATTTTTATTGGTCTCGAGCGATGTGCACGATGATGAGGGTGCCCTTGAGCAGCTTTCCAGGATAGCCGAGGACTCAAGGTGTCTGGCCTTCCTCTATGCAGGGGATCTGAACATACAGAACTACTTCATCTCGCACATTCTGCGCTGCAGGAATTTCGTCTTTTTACCTGTTCAGGGAAACTGCGACAACAGGTGGGACTGGACGGACGTGAACATGGACCTTCCAATGTACAGAACCTGCAGCTACAAGGGCCTGAAGATATTCATTTCACATGGTCATCTGTACTGGAGTCCATCTGCCGCAGGCCTTGAGGACAAGGACTTCGACCTGGTGGTGACAGGCCATACACACAGATATGGAATCACAAGTGAAATCATTGAGCAGAAAAGAGTTACATACTTAAATCCAGGCTCGCCCTCAAGACCAAGAGGAGGCTCCGAGGCCTCCTACGCACTTGTCATTTTCCAGAATGATGGGTCAGCTGAGATTCAGATCCGCGCTCTGAAAGGCAATCGTCTGCTTTCTAAGGAAGCAGTACCTGTCCATAAGCTCCCTGTAAGGAACGATTGAGTCCACGTTGTGGTTGCTGTCCGGATCTATGCAGAAGTGCACAGGCAGAAGATTCTCAGTGTCGTTCAGCATGTCAAAACCCAGAATCCTGTTGATCTCGTAGATCAGGCGCCAACACCTGTCTCCCAGCTCGAAGATCGTCTCAGGCTGGACGTCCTTGCCTGTCACAGTACTGATATTTTCGGCTAAAAGCGTTGGTTTTATGCGTTTGATATCCGACTTCGGAATGATTCTTATCAGTCTGTTAGGGTGTTTCAGGTTGTCCACCATTGTCGGGACTATCATTGAATCTGAGAGTCCATAGCTTTCAAGACCCATTACAAGACGCTCGTTCAGCACCGCCCAGTCGGCGTGGTCCTTCTGGCAGAGGTTGCTGTTTATCTCGAAGTGGTTTGTGAACCAGAAGCCCATGCTGTCCGAAACACTCTGTGCATAGGCGCCGCGGTAATCGAACGGTCCGCACTCAAGGCCCATTATGGTATAGGCGAAGCTCTCATCGTTGCAGGCCTTGCCCAAGGCGTAGGTTCCGAAGCTCAGAGGCTCACCAGGACCGATTCTTCTGGCGATCATCTCAATCAGCGGAAGAACCTTCGAGTTGTCCTTGAAGGAGAAGTCAGGTTCGAACAGGTTGTCTGCAAGTCCACTGGACCAGGCCTCACTTGCCCAGCCCATCACATTTCCTGTCGAGACAGGATCCAGTCCGAAGTCCAGACACTGGGCATAGCGCTCTATGATCTTGTCCATGTCGAAGCATGCTATGTTGGAGCCGAGCATCAGTGCAGACTCGTAGCCCGGGATAGCTATACCGTTCAGGGTTCTGTGCCTGCAGAGTATCGGGCACTGGATGCATCCGCCGTGCTCAGGTCCATAGCGTCTGTTGACCTCATCGCCTGCAAGGTGGAAGAGTCTTGGGTCTGTCCTTCTGCTGAAGTTGAACACAGGTGCCCAGCCCTTCAGGCTTCCGCTCTTTACCAGAGAGGCAGAACCGCTTCTCTGCATGGCCTTGCAGTATGGGCTGGCATCAAGGGCATCGTACAGCTTCTGGAAGGACTTTCTGATGCTCTCTTCATGTCCGTCACGCTCGAAGGCTGTGTCGAAGCCTGTTATGCAGAGGCTCTTGATGTTCTTGTAGCCGAAGACGCAGCCAAGTCCGCCACGTCCTGTGGTGGCACCCTCGCAGATCACCGCCGCGAACGGGACCTTCTGCTCTCCGGCAGGTCCTATGGACATAGCCGTGGTCATAGGGCCGACCCCGACAAGCTCCTCTATCTGGCTGACGCAGTAGCCGATGAAGACCTCGGAGATGTTGTAGGTCACCCCACTTCTCTTTATGTCCACGATTGCTGGTCTTCTGAGCCTGCCTGTGATTATCAGGGCGCTGTAGCCTATGGCCCTGAGTCTCATTCCGAAGGTGTTGGAGCCTACGTTGAAGCGCAGGGTCTGCGAGACCGGGGATCTGAAGGCTATGCTGACGCTCTCGCAGCCAGGCATGCCTGAGTTGCTGAGCGATGATGATGTTATGACGATCGGGTTGTTGGACTCATAGGTGGAAGGCTCCTCGATGTTCGCTCCGGCGAACTCAGCCCAGAGCCTTGCTCCAAGGGCCGGACCTGAGACATAGGCATTGAGATATTGCTCCGGTATGACCCAGTCGTAGAAGCTCTCGTCACTCAGATCAAGGACAAGGGCCTTCTCGACCTTCTTCTCTGACAGGTCATCCTTCGCGAAGCCCTGGTCGAGCCTCTCCAGTCTCTCTTTCAAAACCGCTATGTTCATTCTCAGTCTCCACTGTTTCCGTCAGCTGCCGCCGGAGAGAATGTTATGCCTCCGTAGACGCACACCTTCTCGCACCATCTGCATGAGGCGCAGAGCTTGGGGTTGGTCAGCTTGGGGACCTTGTCACCGACCGGTCTGGTCAGCACACCTGCGGGGCACATCTCGTAGCATTTGCCGCAGCGCTTGCACACATCCTTGTCGAAGTGCGGGACAAGCCAGGTCCTCTTGCTTTCGCGGACGGAGAGGTTACCCTCTGAATCCCTGACGGATGAGACCGTACAGACACGAGCGCACGCACCGCAGTCGATGCAGTAGTCGCTGTCTATGGAGTGGAGCCTGCCTGGTCCGCCCGAGATCGCTTTGACCGGGCAGATGGAGAGGCACATCCCACATCCTGTGCATGTATCTAAAATCTCATACGCCATGCTAAGAAATTTAATATCATTGACGCCGTGCGTCAATCTTCGTAGTCACTGCCACCTATGAACTCACGCAGAAGTGAGTCGCTCGGAACAAAGGACGATGGGATGTTGTAGATGTTATCCAGGAACGCAAGCAGTCTCTGGGCATGGGTGTAGGCTGTTCCGGAGTCAGGGCTCACACCATGCAGAAGCGGCGTAACGAACGGGGACAGAACACCGAGCTCGTAGTCCAGTGCGCTGTTGAACATGACATCGGCATTGTTCTGGTTCGGGAAGATATGGACCCTCTCGCCACGTGATACGCTTGGCCACATCAGAAGGGTCTCCTCGGCACTTGTTCCACGGGTGCGGTAGTCACGGAGGATTCTTCTGAGCATTCTGTCATCTGTTGTGGAGACTCTGTTGCAGTCGTCCATGTTCAGCTGTGTCAGTGCGGAGATGTAAACCTTGTAGACGAACTTCGAATCAATCATCGATGTGATCCTCTTGTTCAGGCCATGGATTCCCTCGATCACGAAAACGGTGTCCTTGTTCAACCGAATCGGCTCGTTCTTGTAATAGGTCTCGTTCTTTATGAAGCTGTAATGAGGAAGGTCCACCTCCTTGCCGGAGAACAGGTCCTCCATGTTCTGCCTGAACATGTCCACATTAAGGGCCTCGAGAGCCTCAAAATCAGGCTTTCCCTCCTCGTCCACAGGACACTCGGACCTCTTCTTGTAGTAGTTGTCCAGGGAGATTCTGATCGGCGATGCGCTTAGAAGCAGAAGCTGCTCGCAGAGTCGCTTTGCGAAGGTAGTCTTTCCTGAGGACGACGGGCCTGCGATGAACACAGCCTTGGCGCCCCTGTGCATTATCTCGTCAGCGATGTTGGCGAGCTTTCTGCGCTGAAGTGCCTCTGAAAGCCTGACGTACTGCTCGGCGGTCTTGTCTGCGCAGCGGCGGTTCATCTCTCCGACATAGCTGACGCCAAGGATCTTGCCCCACTGGCGGTACTCGTCGAACACCTCGAACAGCCTCTGGTTGTCCTTGTACGGGAGCATCTCCTTGATGCTTTCTCTAACCGGGTATCTGAGCAGCATTCCACAGTCACCGAAGCGGCGGAGTTC
>DMOO01000058.1 GCA_003456855.1 Sphaerochaeta sp. | reverse complement strand
GCCATGATCTCGTTCTCCATCTTCATGGCCTCCATGACCATGATGAGCTGGTCTTTCTTGACTGCCTGTCCGACCTTGCACTCAAGTCTGAGGATCAGGCCCGGCATTGGAGCTGCGACTTCCTGTCCACCTGCTGGCAGGTTTGCTGGAGCTGCTGCGGCTGCTGGTGCAACTGCTGCTGTTGCTGCGATTGCTGCCTGGTCAATGCCCATGGCAACTGAGAGAGGGTTGTCCACGCCGTTGACTGTGGCACTGGTCTTTCCGAGCTTGACGCCGTAGGCCTTGCCGTTGACTGTGACTGTGTACTCACCGGCCTTCTTTGCTGCCTCTTCGGCTGGATCGGCCTTTCTGACACCGTTGACCTTTGACTTCTTTGTCAGGAAGAGGATTCCCTTCTCCTTACAGGAAGCTGCGATGAAGATGTTCTCCTCTGTGACCTCAATGTTGTTGTCCTTGAGCATCTTGATTGATGCCTCACGGCCCTTGGTTGGGTCAGCATCGTTGATGTCGACGACCTTCTTTGTTGTCGGCTCCTTCTTCAGCTGCTCTGCTGCGATCTTGACGACCTCTGGATCCGGCTCGACTGGAGTCTTTCCGAAGTAACCGAGGACCATCTTTCCATAACCCTCAGCGATCTTCTTCCAAGGTCCGAACATGACGTTGTTGAATGCCTGCTGGAAGTAGAACTGTGAAACTGGTGTGACTGATGTTCCGAATCCCCCCTTTGCAACTGTCTCGCCCATGGCCTCGACGATCTGTGGGTACTTGTCCATGAGGCCGTTGTCTCTGAGCATCTGTGTGTTTGCTGTGAGAGCTCCGCCTGGGAGAGGGAAGAATGGGATCTCTGGGCTGACCTTTGCTGCCTCTGGTGGCAGGAAGTAGTCCTTCATGCACTCCTTGAAGACTGCCTCAGCCTTCTGGACTGCGTGGATGTCGACTCCGAGATCGTAGTCTGTTCCGCGAAGAGCGTGCCACATTGTGATGATGTCAACCTGGCATGTTCCACCTGATACCGGCTGCATTGAAAGGTCGAGCTGGTTTGCACCGGCCTCGAGGGCTGCCATGTACTGAGCAACACAGGTTCCTGCAGTGTCGTGGCTGTGCATGACGATTGTGACGTCCTTTCCGACAAGGGCTCTGGCTCTCTTTATTGTCTCGTAGACTGTCTTAGGTGTTGATGTGCCGGAAGCGTCCTTGAAGCAGATGCTGTCGAATGGGATGCCAGCGTCGAGGATCTGTCTGAGGACTCTCTCGTAGAATGCTGGGTCATGGGCACCTGTTGTCTTTGGAGGAAGGCTCATCATTGTGACCGTGACCTCGTGCTTGAGGCCTGCGTTGTGGATTGAGTTTCCGCTGTCGATCAGGTTGTTGACGTCATTCAGAGCATCGAAGTTTCTGATTGTTGTCATTCCGTGCTTCTTGAACATCTGGGCGTGCAGATCAATGATGTCACGTGGCTGTGAATCGAGTCCTACGACGTTGACTCCTCTTGAGAGTGTCTGGAGGTTTGCATCAGGTCCTGCGACTCTTCTGAACTCGTCCATCATCTCGAAGGCGTCTTCATTGCTGTAGAAGTAGAGAGCCTGGAAGCGAGCTCCGCCACCTGCCTCGAAGTGGGTGATTCCTGCCTTGCGTGCTGCATCGACTGCTGGCATGAAATCCTTTGTGAATACTCTAGCTCCATAGACGGACTGGAAACCGTCTCTGAAGGCTGTACACATGAAATCAACTTTCTTCATTCTTCTCTACCTCAACTCTTTGATTTCGCGACTGCGGCTGCAATGGCCACTGCGATTTCGGCATCGTTTGATGCAACAGCAACTGCTGCAGGGGCTGCCTGTGCCACTGGTGCTGCTGGCTTCTTCTTTTCGAACTTTCTGACAAGCTTGGACACACCCTTCGTTGTGAACACAAGGATCGTCAGAAACACAAAGACAATCGCCATTCCCAGAACCATCAGAACAACACCGTTCTTCAGCTGGGTAGCCAAAACGTCTTTGGGCAACTGTGCTAATAAGTACATAGTCACTTCCTTAAAATTTTTGATTGCGAATCATGGGCGAACTTCCCGAAACTTCGCTTCTAATATATTACTTTTTATGGTGTGTCAAGTTCAACCCTTTTGGGCCAAATTGGAAAAGTAAAAGTTTCACTAAACGAGGTTTGTAAACGTTTGCGCTAAATAAGTTTATTACGAATGTTGCAATGATCCTGAAAAAGCCGATTCTGTTCGGCCATTCATTGTGAGAACTTATTCGGATTGTGTATTGAAATGTCAGTTTCTCAGGATTGTGGAGTTTGCAGGCACGCTGTGTGTGAGCCAGACGTTACCACCGATTGTGCTGTTGTCGCCGATGTGTGTGTCACCACCGAGGATGGTTGCTCCGGCGTAGATGACCACGTTGTTTCCGATCTTAGGATGTCTGTCGATGCCCTTGATCGGATTGCCGTCCTCGCCGATAGGGAAGCTCTTTGCTCCAAGGGTCACTCCCTGGTAGAGCTTGACGTGCTCACCTATGACTGTGGTCTCACCGATTACAACCCCTGTCCCATGGTCAATGAAGAAGTATGCACCGATCCTTGCACCCGGGTGGATGTCGATTCCTGTGTGGTGGTGGGCGTACTCAGTCATGATTCTTGGGATGTATGGGATCTGAAGCTCATAGAGCAGGTGGGCGACGCGGAAGACGCTGATGGCCTCGAAGCCGGGGTAGGCAAGCATGATCTCGATCTTGTCCCTTGCTGCAGGGTCTCCGTCGTATGCTGCCTGGACATCGGTCTCCAGAAGGGCCTTTATGTTGTCCAGACCAAAGAGGATGTCCTTGGTGATGGCTGCAACGTCCGCCTCTGGCATGACCCATGGAATGAGGTCCGCAAGGAGCTCTTCGGCATCGATTCTGTTCTCGATGATGGTAGCGGCTGCACATGGATTCTCGTTGAAGATCTCTGGATACATGATGCTCCTGAGTTTCTTGATCAAGAGATACACTTTGTCATTTAGTCCCGCATAGCATTTCTGGCCGAAGTTGTTTTCCATGAGCACGATACTATTCAAAAGAATGATGTTTGTAAATAAGTTAGGTGCTTTCAACCTCTCTTGCCCAAGGGGAGATAAAAGACTATCTTTGTTGTGGAATACATTACACGGGGGCGCACATGCCAAGTGAAAGCGAACTTCAGGATCTGAGAATCCATGACAGAATGAGCAGAATAGACCGCAAGATCCTCATCATGAGCGGAAAGGGCGGAGTTGGAAAGAGCACAGTCTCATTAAACCTTGCCAATGCTCTTCTTGCACAGGGACATACAGTAGGTGTCCTTGATACAGACATCCATGGACCGAACATTGCGAAGATGTTCGGATGCGAGGGCAATATCCTCCAGTCAACGGAGGATGGAACAAGCATCCTTCCTGTCTGTCCGAGGGAAGGATTGAAGGTTGTCAGCCTTAGTTTTGCACTCAGTGATCCAGATCAGGCCATCATTTTCCGTGGTCCTATGAAGATTGGTGTAATCAAGCAGTTCCTTGCAGACGTTGAGTGGGGCACCTTGGACTATCTTCTGATCGATTCACCTCCAGGAACAGGCGACGAGCAGCTTGCAGTCTGCCAGAGCACCCCTGACCTCACCGGTTCAATCATCGTGACGACCCCTCAGCAGGTTGCAATCCTTGATGCCAGAAAGAGCGTGAGCTTTGCCCACCAGCTGGATCTGAGCGTCATCGGACTGATCGAGAACATGAGCTATCTCATCTGCCCTGACTGCGGAAAGCAGATTCCGGTGTTCGGCAAGGATGGAGGAAAGAACCTCTGCATGGAGGTGCACATCCCGTTCCTTGGTGGAATCCCGATGGAGCTCGGTCTCCAGCAGGACGAGGACTGTGGTATCAACTGGATCGAGAAGAACCCTGACAGCCCAAGTGCTAAGGCCTTCAGCGAGATCGCATCCTTCCTGCACAGCTCAGTGAAGTTCCGCCACACACCATATGAGCCGAAGATCTCCTCATGCTCACCGTCCTCATGCGCAAGCTGCACACAGAACTGTCCTTCAAAGGGCAAGCAGGACTGAGAAAAGGGAAATTGTAATCAAGCAATTGAACGAGGTGTTTCTGCACCTCGTTTTTTTATACCATCCTGCAGATGTTCCTGACCCTGTCAGGGTCTGTGTGGGCAATGGTGAACTCGCTCTGTCTGAGATAACCACCCATGTAGATGTGCCCAGGATGGTACTCCATCTGAGACCAGGTCTCCATCGGAAGGTGTACATGGTACTCCTTGGCTCCGACCTTGTCCTGGACTCTCTTGAAGTTCCTTTCGTTGATTCCACAGCCCGGCATGACTATGATTCTGTCTCCTGCAAGCTTCACAAGCTCTTCAAGAAGATCCAGACCCTCCATCACGGTGGCCTCCTGTCCGCTGGTCAGAACTCTGTCCACACCCAGTGCAATCAGGCCCTCCAGTGACTTGTACGGATCCCGTGCCATGTCAAATGCCCTGTGGAAGGTCACGGACAGTGGTCTTGCAAGCTCAATCAGCTCCTTGCTCCGCTCAATGTCCACATCTCCGTCCGGGGTCAGTATGCCGAAGACGATGCCGTTGACACCCTCCTGCTTGAAGGCAAGGATGTCCTCCTTCATGGTCTGGAACTCCGAGTCTGTGTAGCAGAAGTCACCGCCACGTGGCCTTATCATGCAGTTTATTGGGATTGAGGCGCTCTTCATAGCTGTTCTGACTGTTCCGATGGAAGGGGTGAGGCCACCTTCGAAGAGATCGGAGCAGAGTTCGACCCTGTCAGCCCCACCTTCTTGTGCAGCCACGACTGAGCTTGCACCTTCAAGACATATCTCGATAACTGGTTTCATTGTTCAATTCCTCTCTCATGGAAGCTCGTTGCCGGCAGCTCTGTAAAGCTCGTACCACTGGGCCCTTGTCAACTCAAATGAAGCTGCAGCTGAAGCATTGCGTATCCTGTCAGGGTTCATCGTCCCGAGCATCACCTGCATCCTTGCAGGGTATCTGAGAAGCCATGCGTAGGCTATGGCATCAGGTGTCTCGTCGTATTCCTTGGCAAGTCTTTCCAGAACCGCATTGAGCTCTGCATATTCCGGGTCTCCGATGAAGACACCTTCGAAGAAGCCTTTCTGAAGTGGTGACCAGCACTGGACTATGATGTCCTTCATCCTGCAGTACTCCAGTATGCCAGAGGCCCTTACCACCGCACCATCGAAGTTGGTGTTCACGTTTATGCCCTCATCGATCATCGGAGTGTGGGCCAGGCTCATCTGTAGCTGGTCAGCTGTGATGATGACGGAGGCCTTGTTCTCTATTGCGCAGCCAAGCATCTCCATCTGGTAGCGGTTCATGTTTGACACACCGAAGGAGCATACCTTTCCGGAGCCTTTGAGCTCTCTGAAGGCGGAGGCCACCTCGTCCAGATCCATCAAGGCATCAGGTCTGTGAAGCAGAAGGCAGTCTATCCTCTCGACTCCGAGTCTCTTCAGAATCCCATCGACGGAGGAGAGTATGTGCTCCTTGGAGAAATCATACATGCCGTTGCGGATTGCGCATTTTGACTGGATGAAGATCCTGTCCCTGAGCCCGGGGTTCCTCTTGAGGACCTGTCCGAAGAGCTCCTCGCTCCTTCCTGCGCCATAGATGTCGGCATGGTCGAAGAAGTTTATGCCGCCATCAAGTGCGGCGTTTACGGCTTTCTCTGCGTCAGTGACTTCCAGATCGGCCATTCTCATGCAACCAAGGCCTATTACAGAGACCTCTCTGCCTGTGTTTCCGAATTCGATGTACTTCATCCCAATCTCCCTTATCCGTTTCCCTTTTGACTATAGCATGAAAACAGGGAGACAAAAACTGATTGTTGATTTGTCCATATAATTGTAATACAATTGAAATATAGGAGTAATACATGGCTACAGATGCTGTTCTTCAGGTGAGAATTGACTCGGGTTTGAAGCAGGAGGCGGAGGAACTCTATTCAAGGCTTGGGATATCCATAGCCGATGCCGTCAGGATGTTCGTGGTGCAAAGCATTGAAGTCCAGGGTCTGCCTTTTGAGGTCAAGACCGGATTTCCAAGCCGCAGGACCTTGCATGCGTATGGAATAGCCAAGGAATATACCGATGAATCCAAGGTCTCTGAGGAGAAGAGGGCATGGGCCGATGCCGTAAAGAGGAAACATGAAGATTCTGGACGCTAATGCAATACTCAGATATGTCCTTGAGGACAATCAGGAACAGGCGAAGATCGTCGCTGAAGAGATCAGAAAGGGTTCCTGCACGACTCTTGAGGTGATTGCGGAGGTGGTCTACGTTCTGTCTGGGGTCTACAAGATACCAAGGCATGAAACCTCATGGATCATCCACTGCCTGATGCTTGACCTGAGAGTCGAGGACGAAAGGTCCCTGAGATATGCAATGGGAATCTTTGACCAGACAAGTCTGGACTTTGTGGACTGCCTTCTGATTGCCTATCACAAGGTCCTTGGGCTTGATGTCCTGTCCTTTGACAAGAAGCTGAACAAGGGCATGGAGCGGAATTTTGGCATTTATCAGATTCCAGACGTAAAATAAAACCCAGACTTTTTGAACCGACCCCAATTCATTCAGCCTGGGTTTCTTAGGTGCCGACCGGATTTGCCCTCCAGCTTGCTTCTGTAGGCAAGCCTCCGGGCCGCCTCGTTGCAAATGCATCCCTGCCGGAGCATTTGGCTATCGCTCGGATTCAAATCCGGTATCTTTGGCCCATATAAACCAAAAGCCCGAAACCTTTCGGCTTCAGGCTTTCGTTTTAGGTGCCGACCGGATTTGAACCGGTGAACAACGGTTTTGCAGACCGCCCCCTTAGACCACTTGGGTACAGCACCATTTGCATTGAATGCCCTACTAATTTAACAAAATTCATTGTGCAATGCAAGTACTATTGTTCGTGCGTTACGATTCATTACTTGCTATTAATGGCAATTTGCAAGACAATTGGAACAAGGAGGCTTGGCCATGGCAACCAACACAGATGGAATCATCAGACTGGACGGCAAAACTACAACCTACATCATCAGAGTGAACGGGGCAGGGCATCTTGAGAACTTCTACTACGGAAGGAAGCTCAGAGATGATGCTGTTCTTGAGGGCTTGTACCCAAAGAGGATGATAGGCATTGGAACCGGGGTCTCATACACAGAACATGATCCGCTTCTTTTTCTGGAGAACACCTGCCTTGAGACAAGCACCCCAGGCAAGGGCGATTTCAGAAGCCCTGCAATCCTTGTTGAATACGGCAAGGGGATGACGACTCTGGACTTCGTCTACAAGGCACATAGAATCGTCAAGGGGAAGCCTCAGATTAAGGGCATCCCTGCACAGTCATACACCGAGAACCCTGACGATGCCACAACCCTTCAGTTCCAGCTTGTGGACAAGAAGCTTCCTATAGTCCTCCAGCTGAACTACACGATGTTCACCGACTGTGATGTGATAGTCCGCTCAGCAGTGATCACCAATGGTTTGAAGGAGAACATCATCATAAGGAACATGGCAAGTCTGCAGCTTGATCTGCCTGATGCGAACTGGAACGTGGTCTCCTTCGACGGAGCCTGGGCTAGAGAGAGGAAGACAGACCGCAGAAAGCTTGGAAACGGCATCATTGAGATCAGTTCCAACTGCGGTGTTTCAAGTGCCTTCCACAATCCTGCAATCCTGCTGGAGAGACCTGACTGCACATTCACAAGGGGAGAGTGCTACGCGTTCAATCTGATCTACTCCGGAAACCACAGGGAGATCATAGAGAAGACACCGTTCGGCCAGACAAGGGTCCAGACAGGAATCAATCCGCAGACCTTCTCCTGGACGCTTGAGCCAGGCAAGGAGTTCAAGACCCCTGAGGCTGTGGTCACATACTCGGCGTTCGGAAACAACCAGGCCAGCATCAACATGCACAAGTTCGTCAACGAGCACATTGTGCGCGGCCTCTGGAAGTTCCGCGAGAGACCTGTTCTCTGCAACAACTGGGAGGCCACATACTTCAACTTCACGGAAAGCAAGATAGTTGAGCTTGCCAAGTCGGCCAGAGACCTTGGCGTTGAGCTGTTCGTCCTTGATGACGGATGGTTCGGGCAGAGGAACAATGACATGACAAGCCTTGGCGACTGGTTCGTGAACACCTCAAAGCTCCCTGGTGGAATCTCAAGGCTGTCAGACAGGATCCATGACCTTGGAATGTTGTTCGGCATCTGGGTGGAGCCTGAGATGGTAAGCAGACAGAGCCTTCTGTTTGACAAGCATCCTGACTGGGCCATCATAATCCCGAACCGTGATCCATCGATCGGCAGAAACCAGTTCATCCTGGACTTCACCAGACAGGATGTCAGGGACTACATAGTCAAAGCGATGACCGATGTCTTCAGACGCTCGAAGGCAGATTACGTCAAATGGGACATGAACAGGATCTTCAGCGACCTTTACAGCGCATCGCTTGATAGAATGGGCGAGTTCTCGCACAGATACGTCCTTGGCCTCTACGAGGTGTTCGAGAGGTTGACAACCGCATTCCCGAAGATCCTCTTCGAGGGCTGCGCATCCGGCGGAAACAGATTCGACCTTGGAATCCTGTGCTTCATGCCTCAGATCTGGACAAGTGACAACTCTGATGCCTACTGCAGAACACAGATCCAGAGCGGAACATCCTACGCATACCCTGTGAGTTCCATGGGAGCACACGTCTCCGCTTCTCCGAACCACCAGACACTTAGAAGGACCGACATCGAGTCACGCTTCAATGTGGCTGCCTTCGGAAACCTTGGATATGAGATGGATCTTGGCTCTCTCAGTGCCGCCGAGAAGCAGGCTGTCGCCAACCAAATCGCTTACTACAAGCGCCACAGAGCACTTTTGCAGTATGGTCGCTTCTTCAGATTGTCCGAGGGACTCGAGTCCAAGGAAAGCGAGGAGAGCAACAGAGTCCGTTGGGTTGTGGCCAACACAGACTTCAGCGAGATGATTGTTCTGGACTTCCAGATCCTGAACCAGGCCAATGTGGGACCGGAGATCCTCAGAATCCCGTTTGCAAGGCCTGACTTCGACTATGAGATAAAGGCTCGTGACCAGAAGGTCCCTCTTGAGCAGTTCGGAAGCCTTATCAACATGGTCAGCCCTGTCAGAGTGAAGAGCAACAGCACCGTCAAGAAGGCTCTGGACAAGAACATCATGCTCAAGGCTTCCGAGGAGATGTGCATAGTGTCAGGCGATGTCCTTGCATACAGCGGACTGAGGCTGAATCCACAGTTCAGCGGAACAGGCTTCAACTCCGAGACTAGGGTGCTAGGTGATTTCGGCTCCAAGATGTATCACATCATGAGGGTCACGAAGTAATCAGATATACTTCTCCAGAATTCTGACAAACTCCTCAAGACCAGCCTTGTCATTCTGGTCAAAGCGATTGAAGAGGGGGCTGTCTATGTCCAGAACACCGAAGATCTCCCCCTTTCTGTGCATCGGGACGACGATTTCGCTGTTGCTGGCGCTGTCGCAGGCAATGTGACCGGGGAATTTGTGGACATCCGGGACCAGCTGGGTGCGGTCCTCGGCAACTGCTGTGCCGCAGACCCCCTTTCCGATTGGGATCATTGTGCAGGCTACCTTGCCCTGAAAAGGTCCTAGAACAAGCTGATTGTCCTTGATTGTGTAGAATCCAACCCAATTCAGGCCATCAAGATGCTCGTTCAGAAGAGCAGAGGCGTTTGCCAGGTTTGTCATTGTGTATCTAACGCCTGAAACCAGGCCCTCAAGCATTGAATTAATCTGCGAATAGTCAGTCATTTTTGTCTCCAATCTGATAATAATCCAAAGGCCTTGGGTTTGACAACATCTAACCCTGTTGTGATAGACTTGCTTTGTTATGAAAAAGACGTTCTACACTGAATTGGCATATGCTCTCGGCCTTGTATTCATAGCACTGGGCGCTGCTCTGATGGAGAAGGCAAACTTCGGCATGTCCATGATAGTTGCACCTGCTTACCTCATCTATCTGAAGATGTCTGCCACATACAGCTTCTTCACCTTCGGCATGGCTGAGTACACCCTTCAGGGCGTATTGCTGATTCTGATGATAATCGTGATCAGGAAGTTCAAGGTATCCTACCTGTTCTCCTTTGTGACCGCGGTCATCTACGGCTTCATTCTTGATGGTTTCATGCTTCTGGTTGGCGGAATTCAAGACCCTGGAATTGCCCTGAGAATCGTTCTGTACATTGCGGGCATGATTGCAGGCTCTGTCGGCGTCTCCCTTGTGTTCCACACCTACATCGCCCCTGAGGTCTACGAGCTCTTCGTCAAGGAGGTCTCAACCAAGATCAACAAGGACATCAACAAGGTGAAGACCGTCTACGACATCACAAGCTGTCTCCTGGGTGTGGTCCTCTCCTTCAGCTTCTTCGGTCTCTGGGTCTTCGAGGGAGTCAAATGGGGAACCATAGTGTGTGCACTCATCAATGGAAGCCTGATAGGGCTCTCCACAAGGATCTTCGAGCACTTCTTCGAGTTCAAGGACGGACTCAAGCTCAGAAAGTACTTCTAAAAAGAAAGGGCACGCACCTTTCGGCACATGCCCAAATGCTGAAAACCGAACCTCTCAGAACAGGATCATTGACGCTATGGACAAATAGATCAGCAGTGAGAGAGCGTCGACTATTGTGGTGATGAACGGACTTGCCATGACGGCAGGGTCGAAGCCCAGCTTCTTCGCCAGAAGCGGCAGGGCGCATCCGATCAGTTTTGCCATCACAACGGTGAGTGCCATTGTGATGCTGACAACCAGTGCAACAAGGGGGAAGGAGTAGGTGGTTGCCTCTGCCATGTTGCCGAACAGAAGACCATCGACCAGCATGACCTTTCCGAAGCAGACGATTCCAAGTGCGATTCCGCACATAAGAGCGGTCGCGAACTCCTTCAGAAGAACACGGCCTATGTCCTTGAACTCCAGCTCTCCAAGTGAGATCGCACGTATGACGGTGACTGATGACTGTGAACCGGAGTTTCCACCGGTACCCATCAGCATAGGGATGAAGGCTGTAAGGATTACGAGCTGGGCGAGGGCGCTCTCGAAGCTTGTGATGATCAGGCCTGTGAAGGTTGCGGAGACCATCAAGATCATCAACCATGGGAATCTGTTCTTGAAGAGAACCCATGGGGAGGTCTTCAGATATGAAGTCTCGTAAGGAGTCTGAGCGGACATGATCGTGATATCCTCGGTTGCCTCTTCCTCCATGACGTCCATGGCATCGTCGAATGTGATGATACCGACCATTCGGTTGTCGCTGTTCACTACAGGCAGTGCCATGAAGTTGTACTTGGACATCTGCTTGGCGACCTCTTCCTGGTCCATCATAGTGCTCACTGTGATGACGTTGGTTGTCATCAGCTGGTCAACCTTGGTCTGCTGGTCCTTCGCAAGCATGAGGTCCTTGGCTGAGACCAGACCGAGTATTCTGTTGAATCTGGACAGGACGTAGCATGTGTAGATGGTCTCCTTGTCCAGACCGGTCTCCCTGATTCTGTTGAAGGCCTCGGCGACTGTCATGTCCGCGGAGAGGGAGATGTACTCCGTTGTCATGATCGATCCGGCCGAGTTCTCAGGGAACTGCAGGATCTCGTTGATCTCGCGCCTTCTGTCCGGGGTGACGTGCTTGAGGATTCTGCTGACGACGTTTGCAGGCATCTCCTCTACGATGTCTGCTGCATCATCGACGTAGAGCTCGTCCAGAACCTGCTTGAGCTCTGTATCCGAGAAGCCCTTGATCAAAAGCTCCTGGTTGTCCGGATCCATCTCGACGAAGGTGTCAGCAGCCACGTCCTTAGGCAGAAGCCTGAACATGATCGGCAGCTGATCTTCGCTGAGCTCATTGAATATAGTAGCTATATCGGAAGGGTTCATTGTGACCAGAACATCCTTCACGGTTGTATATTTCTTATTTTTAACCAACACCTTCAAAGTGTCTTCGACACTAACGTTATGCTGTTCCATTGCATATCTCCTTGACCATCAAGAGTGGAACGAGTATCAGTGCAGAAACTACCTGTATGGGAATCTGTCGTTGGGAATAAAGGTCTAAATCAAAGACGTTTGTTACCGGAGGACTCCAGATTAGGCACAGGGTCAGGATCTGCAAACAATCTACTACTACCAGCTTCCATGACAAGTCCTCCTTATTGAAGAAGATGTGGGCTTCTACGCACCCAAATGAAAATTTTATCAGTTTCAGCAATGGCGTTCAATCCAAAAAAAAGAATTTCATAATTTTTTGAGTAACTGTTGACAGAAACATGGCCTTGGTGATATCATTAAAACCAAGTAAACCAGTAGGTTTAGTAGAATTAAACTTTAGACTACAGGCTTTGAACCTGCAGGGGAGAGGAACATGGCAAGAATCTATAATCAGATCACAGAACTGATCGGAAACACACCGCTTTTGAATGTACGAAACTATTCCAAGGCAAATGACCTGAAAGCAACGATTTTGGTAAAGCTGGAATATCTGAATCCAGCAGGCAGCGTCAAGGACAGAATCGCCAAGGCAATGATCGAGGATGCAGAGAAGAAGGGACTTCTGAAGCAGGGCTCAGTCATCATCGAGCCAACCAGTGGAAACACAGGAATTGGTCTTGCGGCTGTTGCAGCATCCAGAGGCTACAGGGCAATCCTTACAATGCCGGAGACGATGAGCGTTGAGAGAAGAAACCTTTTGAAGGCCTATGGTGCAGAGATTGTGCTTACAGAAGGCTCAAAGGGAATGAAAGGAGCCATCGCCAAGGCAGATGAGCTTGCAAAGGAGATTCCCAACAGCTTCATCCCAGGACAGTTTGACAACCCTGCAAACCCTGCAGCCCACGTTGCAACCACTGGACCTGAGATCTGGAACGACACAGACGGCAATGTCGACATCTTTATGGCTGGAGTAGGCACCGGTGGAACACTTTCCGGAGTTGGAGAGTACCTGAAGTCAAAGAACCCTGATGTCAAGGTTGTGGCTGTGGAGCCTGCTGATTCCCCAGTGCTTTCAAAGGGTGTGGCAGGACCACACAAGATCCAGGGCATCGGAGCTG